>NZ_WVRF01000040.1:0-1277 GCF_013110775.1 Ruegeria sp. HKCCD7296 | reverse complement strand
GATGACGATGCGCACCCTGCGGTCAACTACCTGCACAACGTGGCCGGCAAAGTCTATCTGGGTGGCCCCGTGACCGGCATCCAACAGCCCGTTCACTATGACTTCCGCGGCCGCCGCGACACGCCAAACGAACTGCGCGCCTATTTCCGCAAGCTGGGCTGGCGCCGCATCGTGGCCTTCCAGACCCGCAACCCGCTGCACCGCGCGCATCAGGAACTGACCTTCCGCGCCGCCAAGGAAGCACAGGCCAACCTGTTGATCCACCCGGTTGTCGGCATGACCAAGCCGGGCGACGTGGATCACTTCACCCGCGTGCGGTGTTATGAGGCGGTGCTGGACAAGTACCCGGCGTCCACCACCTCGATGAGCCTGCTGAACCTGGCCATGCGCATGGCTGGCCCGCGCGAGGCGGTCTGGCACGGGCTGATCCGCGCCAACCACGGTTGCACGCACTTTATCGTTGGCCGCGACCACGCAGGCCCGGGCAAAAACAGCCAGGGCGAAGATTTCTATGGCCCGTACGACGCGCAGGACCTGTTCCGCCAGTATCAGGATGAAATCGGCGTCGAAATGGTCGATTTCAAACACATGGTCTACGTCCAGGAACGCGCCCAGTACGAACCCAATGACGAGATCAAAGACAAGGATAAGGTGACAATCCTTAACATTTCCGGAACGGAGCTGCGCCGCCGTCTGGCCGAGGGTCTGGAAATCCCCGAATGGTTCAGCTTTCCCGAAGTTGTGGCCGAGCTGCGCAAGACCAAACCGCCGCGCAGCCAGCAGGGCTTTACCGTGTTCTTCACCGGCTTCTCAGGCTCGGGCAAATCCACCATCGCCAACGCACTGATGGTCAAGCTGATGGAGATGGGCGGGCGCCCGGTGACGCTGCTGGATGGCGACATCGTGCGTAAGAACCTGTCGTCCGAACTGGGCTTCTCGAAAGAGCACCGCGACCTGAACATCCGCCGGATCGGCTATGTGGCCTCAGAGATCACCAAGAACGGCGGCATCGCCATCTGCGCGCCCATCGCGCCCTACGCCACCACGCGCCGCGCCGTGCGCGAAGAGATCGAACAGTTCGGTGCCTTCTGCGAAGTGCATGTCGCGACCACCATCGAGGAATGCGAACGCCGCGACCGCAAGGGCCTGTACAAGCTGGCCCGCGAGGGCAAGATCAAAGAGTTCACCGGTATTTCCGACCCTTATGACGTGCCGGAAAACCCTGAACTGAGCGTCGAAACCGAAAATGTCGAAGTCGACAACTGCGCTCATCAGGT
>NZ_WVRF01000007.1:0-217511 GCF_013110775.1 Ruegeria sp. HKCCD7296 | reverse complement strand
GATCTGGCTTTGACCAACGCTACAGCGACATTGTCCGGGTCGGGCAGCAACTATACGGCGACACTTACAGCACAAGCAAACGGGCTTGTTGAGTTGTCCATTCCTGCCGGGGTCTTCACGGACGCGGCCGGAAACGCAAATCTGGCTTCTAACGTCGTCAACGTGATCTACGACGCGAACGCGCCAACCGCCACAATCGGAGCACTGACAGCCACCGGAAGCGATACGTTTCAAGCGTCGATCACTCTTAGCGATCCCAGCACCGATTTCTCGGTGGGCGATCTGGCTTTGACCAACGCTACAGCGACATTGTCCGGGTCGGGCAGCAACTATACGGCGACACTTACAGCACAAGCAAACGGGCTTGTTGAGTTGTCCATTCCTGCCGGGGTCTTCACGGACGCGGCCGGAAACGCAAATCTGGCTTCTAACGTCGTCAACGTGATCTACGACGCGAACGCGCCAAAGGTCACTATTAGCGGCCTTCCGCCAAATTTCACTGACTTAAACCCAATCACCGTCACCTTTACGTTTTCTGAAGAGGTCACAAATTTCAGTACCGCCGGTATTTCAGTGACAAACGGGACGATTGGTGCGGTTTCAGGGGGGCCGCAAACTTACATGGCAACCGTAACGCCATCTGGGTCGGGCAACCTTTCTCTTGTCGTACTGGCAGGTGCCGCCGTGGATTTAGCGGGTAACCCAAGTGTTGCTTCGGACCAAGTTACGGTTGTCAACGAAATAGTTGCCGATACAAGGCGACTGATACAGGCGTTTCAGAATGCGCGGGCCACCAGCCTTGCAACTAACCAGCCGGGATTGACCCGGTTCTTGCAGCGGTCGGGTTCTGGCGTGTTGGACACGTCGGTGACGCGAGGTTCGGGTTATCTGAATTTTGCCTCAGATCCATCCAACCCGGTCTGGTTCAATTTGACCGGCAACTGGAGCTCTCAGGACGATTTCGACAGCTCCTATGCGCTGGCTGTTTTGGGGGCACATCGTCAGATCAACGCGAACCTTCTGATCGGGGCAATGCTGCAACTCGACTATGCAGAAACGGATAACGGACCGGCCAGCGTGGACGGTACAGGGTGGCTGATTGGCCCTTACGTGGTCGCCAAGTTGCCCAGCCAGCCGGTGTTTTTTGAAGGGCGCGCTCTGTATGGACAGGCTGACAACGACATCTCTCCGCTTGGGACCTATACTGACAGTTTCGACAGCGAGCGTTGGTTGGTGCAATCACGTGTGACCGGCGAAATCAAACGCGGTGCGCTGACGCTGATGCCACTGCTGGACGTCAGCTATGCCAGCGATGATCAAGAAAGCTACACCGACAGTCTGGGGAATCTGATACCGCAGCAGGACTTCAGTCTAACCACGGCGCGGTTGGGTATGGATTTCAAACACCCCGTTCAGGTTTCGCGCGGTGACTTTATGCTGACGGGTGGCCTGTCAGGCATATGGAGCACGACTTCGGGCACGGGCACTGTCCCCGGCGTAACGCCGATTGGCGACACGGCGCGTGCGCGTGCGGATCTGGGCTTTGACTACCTCTTGGAAAACAACAGCTTGCTTGCGGCCAATGTGTTCTATGACGGCATTGGTGAAAGCGGGTTCGAAAACTACAGCCTCAGCCTGATCTGGCAAATGTCCTTCTGAACCAACTTAGGTGCGCCGCAGAGAATCGTTACTCTTCGGCTATGTGCTGTTGCAGAACATCCAATGGCACAATCTCTAACGCGCGCTGATGTGTGGCCTCCAGATGGACCTGCGGCGCACATCCTTCGTCGTGCGCTTGCATAAAGCGGCTGGCACACAGGCACCAGCTGTCACCGGGTTTGAGGCCCGGAAAGTCGAATTCGGGCCGTGCCGTGCTCAGATCATTGCCGACATATTTTGAGAATGCCAGAAACTCGGCTGTCATCACTGCACAGACGGTGTGGCTGCCCTGATCTTCGGGGCAGGTGTTGCACCCGCCGTCGCGGAAAAAGCCGGTTAAGGGGTTTCTTGAGCAGGGGGCGAGGACACCACCCAGCACATTGATACTGTCTTGCTTTTGCATGAGGCTACCTTACAGGCTTTCTGCGATCTTGCGGAACATTTCGATGTTCTGATCATTAACGCCGGGTTCACGGAACAGTCGGTCTGCACCGGTTGAGACAATCAAGACGCCGCGGGGCTGATTGAAATAGACATACTGACCGTAAACGCCACGTGCCAGAAACTCACCCTCATGTGCGCCGCGGGGTATCCACCATTGATAGCCATACCCGATCTTGCCCTGTGCTGTGGGGGCGCTGGGTTGCGTGGCCTCAAATATCCATTCGGCGGGGACCATTTGTAGCCCATTCACTTTACCGTCCTGCAGGATCATTTGCCCGAACCGTGCAAAGTCACGCGTGGTGAAGTTCAGGCCGCCCAAAACAAAAGCAACACCAGTACCGTCAGTAACGTAATACCCGCCGTGTTCCAGGCCCAAAGGCTGAATGACTTTTTCAGTCAACAACTCTGCCACGCTCCGGTCAGTCGCGCCGCGTATCACCATGCCCAACACATGCGTATCGATCGAGACGTATTGCCAGGTTTCGCCCGGTGTCGCAAAGCTGTCTTTCAAAGATGCCGCAAAATCGTCCAGTTCACCGCCCAAGGCGATCACGCGGCCCATGCGGTTGATGTCAGAGTTTGGGTCCAGGTAATCCTCGTCAAACGTGACCCCGCTGGCCATGTTCAGAACATTGCGGATTGTCGCGGCGTCATAGGCGCTGCCCTTGAGTTTTGGCGCGTATTTCACCACCGGATCGTCCAGCGACTTGATTGCGCCCTCATCCAGCAGAATCCCAAACAGCGCTGACAAATAGCTTTTGGCCACCGACCACGAAATTCGACGATCATCCGGGCCTGTTCCCAGATAGTACTCCTCGAACCGGATACTTCCGCCCTGCATCACCAACAACGAGGTTACAGAGCGCTCTTCGATCCAGGCGTCAGCGCCGTCCGGCAGATCGAACCCATCCCCATAAGGCAACTCCCAAGTAGGGGCGTCGCCACGAGGCAGGTCAACGGTTAAAAAAGCCTCGTCCATATGCGAAAAATTATGAACGATCTTTTCTGCTGAAAACAGAGAGTTCACAGCCATCAGGCGCTGCAATTCTTCACGTTTCCACAGCCCAACGACAACACTGGCCAGAGCCAGCGCCAAAACGATGCGCAGCACCCATTTCAAGATGGATCTCATCGCATAGCCTCCCTTATTCTTGGGTATTGGATCGCGGACGCCTTCATTCTGCAATGGCTACGTAACGGAACGTTTTGGATCTGCTATTTGAATTTGTCCAACAGCTTCTGCATGGCAGAGCGGTCATCAACCACTGGTTCGGTTGGTGTATCAGGCTTTGTTTGGGATTTCGGAGTCGAGGTCTTTGAAGATCGCGGCGGAGCAGTGCGCAGCGCGACTGCGTTCATGAATTTGCCTCCATCTCCGTTTGCCAAATATGCAGCGCCGTCTGAAACCCCGCGTAGAACATCATCCAGCCAGTCGGCATCCGCCTTGGCGAAATCACCCAGAACATAGGGTGAGACCATCTCTTTCCGCCCTGGATGCCCGATCCCCAACCGAACGCGGTCATAGGCCGGGCTGATATGATCATGGATCGAGCGCAGGCCATTATGCCCGGCATGGCCGCCACCCGCCTTCACACGGACTTTGCCAGGGGCGAGGTCCAGCTCGTCGTGAAAGATGGTCACATCGGTCGAATCCAGTTTGTAGAACCGCATCGCTTCTCCCACCGACTGACCCGACCGGTTCATGAAGGTCTGCGGTTTGATCAGCAGAACTTTTTCATCGCCCAAACGCCCCTCAGCGATTTCGGCCTGGAATTTGGATTTCCATGGGCCAAAGCCGTGATCCTCGGCGATCCGCTCCACGGCCATGAAGCCAATATTGTGCCGGTTGCGGGCGTATTTCGACCCTGGGTTCCCCAATCCGACAAACAGTTTCATAGTCTCATCCTTGTGCGATGCAGGTGGTTGATGGCACGGAATGCCACCTGTTTCCAGCCCGAGCGGCAAAAGAAAACGGGACCCAACAGGGCCCCGTTTCCAAATCCGAACTCTTGAAGTTCGAGCTTATTCTTCTGCAGCGTCCTGACCGACGACTTCAACCTCGTCAGCTGCCACTTCTTCACCTTCTTCGTCGTCGCTTGTGGACAGACCTGTGGGTGCCGAGATGTTGGCAATCACGAAATCACGGTCGATGGTCGGCTTGGTGCCTGCGGGCAGGTCAACCGACGAAATGGTGACAACGTCGTTGATGTTCAGACCGGTCACATCAACGGTGATCTTCTCAGGGATATCACCCGCGGTGCAGACCAGTTCGACTTCAGGGCGGACAACAGTCAGAACGCCGCCTTTCTTGATGCCGGGCGCTTCGTCTTCGTTGATGAACTCAACGGGGATGAACAGCGCGATTTTGGTGGTCCGGCGCAGACGCATCAAGTCCAGGTGGGTCGGCAGATCTTTGACGATATCACGCTGGACATCGCGGCAGATGACGCGGACATCTTCGTGGCCGTCAACCTTCAGGTTCCACAGTGTCGACTTGAAGCGGCCCGCTTTCAGGCGCTTGAACAACTCGTTGAACGGGATCTGAATAGGAAGCGGCTCTTTATCGCCACCAAAAACAATGCCCGGAACCATGCCGTCGCGGCGTGCCTGACGAGCGGCGCCCTTGCCTGTCCCCGTCCGTTCCAGAGCTACGAGATCAGGAATCTCTCCAGCCATGATAATTCTCCAATGTTAGGGCGGGCATCCTCCAAGGCTGTATGCCCGCGTGAAGCCGCGTCCTTAGCTTGATTCAATTGGTTTGGAAAGGGGGTTTTAGTCCGTTTTTTGTTTTGCGAGGCTCTGCCTCGCGCTCCGAGGTATTTTTAGCCAGATGAATACAGGATCCCTACTTCATCTGGCGGAAAATACCTCGGGGGAGGCGCCCTTAGGGCGACGGGGGCAGAGCCCCCAATGTCCAGCCGGTTCAGCCTTGCCAACGGCCTCCGAAGTCTTCGGGGACAAGCAGGTTGTGACGCCCCAGCCCTTCGATAGTTTTTTCACCGCAGAGCGCCATTGTCGTGTCCAATTCCTTCCGGATAACCTCAAGCGCGGTGGTCACGCCATTCTGACCCATTGCGCCAAGGCCATAGACAAAAGCACGGCCGATATAGGTACCTTTGGCCCCAAGCGCCAAAGCCTTAAGCACGTCCTGACCAGATCGGATACCACTGTCGAGATGAACCTCGATATCACTGCCAACGGCGTCCATGATCTCGGGCAGGACGCGGATCGAGCTGAGTGCGCCGTCAAGCTGACGACCGCCGTGGTTTGATACGACTATGGCGTCTGCGCCCAGCTTGGCCGCCATTTTTGCATCCTCTGCGTCCAGGATACCTTTCAGGATTACTTTGCCGCCCCATTGTTCCATCAGTTTTTCGACCTTGGCCCAATCCAGGCTGGGATCGAACTGTTCTGCGGTCCAGGCACCAAGGGAAGACGCATCCGATATCCCGTCGACATGGCCGACGATATTGCCGAACTCACGCCTTTGGGCACCCAGCATTTCTATTCCCCAAGCCCATTTTGTCATTAGGTTTGCAATGGTTTTGGCAGTCAGCTTCGGCGGGGCGGAAAGGCCGTTTTTCAGATCCTTATGACGTTGGCCCAGAATCTGCAGATCCAGAGTGATCACCAGCGCTGAACATTTGGCGTCTTTGGCGCGCTGGATCAGTCGGCTGACGTAATCCGTGTCCTTCATCGTATAAAGCTGAAACCAGAATGGCTTGATGGTGTGTTCAGCCACGTCTTCGATCGAGTTGATTGACATGGTCGAAAGCGTGAAGGGTACGCCAAATTCCTCGGCCGCTTTTGCGGCCTTCATTTCTCCGTCCGCGTGTTGCATTCCTGTCAACCCGACCGGAGCCAGCGCGACCGGCATCGAGACATCCTCGCCAATCATATGTGAGGCCGTCGAGCGCCCGGACATATCGACCGCAACCCGCTGGCGCAGGCGGATCTGTTCAAAATCGCTGCTGTTTTCGCGGAACGTTTGTTCTGTCCAACTGCCACTTTCAGCGTAATCATAGAACATCCGGGGTACACGGCGTTCGTATATACGCCTGAGGTCTTCGATATTGGTTATTACGGGCATGCGGCGGACCTCCGGGCTGTCTGGTTATTTTTTCTTACCAATCCAGCGCGCCGCCTGCAACGGATTGACCCTGTGCCTAGGTGTCAAAAACCCGCCGCACAAGGCACTGCGACGGTTTTTTTTGAGCTTTGAGATGTATCGCTGAGATCAGACGCTGTGTGCCCCATCCGACAGGGATTTTACGAAATCCAAGACTTCAGCGACCGGCTTGCCCGCGGCGATCTGGCTGACAATGGCGGATCCGACCACAGCACCGTCGGACACTGATGCAATATTGCGGGACTTCTCGGGCGTGTTGATGCCAAAGCCTACGATCACGGGCAAATCTGTTGCGGCCTTTATGCGGGCGACCTCTGGGCCGACATCCGTCGCCTGCGCCTCGGCCGCTCCGGTGATCCCGGTGATCGAAACGTAATATACGAAGCCCGATGTGTTCTGCAGAACGCGTGGCAGACGTTTGTCATCTGTGGTGGGGGTTGCCAGACGGATGAAATTCAAACCTGCTGCCTGTGCAGGCAGGCACAGTTCTTCATCTTCCTCGGGGGGAAGGTCGACAACGATCAGACCGTCGATTCCGGCTTCTTTGGCATCCGCCAGAAATGCGTCAACGCCCCGGCTGTAAATCGGGTTGTAATACCCCATCAGCACTATTGGTGTTGTATCGTCGGTTTCCCGGAACGCACGTGCCAAATCCAAGGTGCGCTGCAAGGTCATGCCACCATCCAGCGCGCGTTGCCCCGCGGCTTGAATCGTGGGGCCATCGGCCATCGGGTCGGTGAAGGGCAAACCCAGTTCGATGATGTCCACTCCAGCACCCGGCAGGCCTTTGACCACTTCAAGCGAGGTGTCATAGTTGGGGTCTCCTGCCATGACATAAGCAACAAAAGCCTTTTTACCTTCGGCTTTCAGGGCGGCGAACTTGGCGTCGATACGGGTCATCGGATGTCCTTGCAGTCGGGTTTCGACCCGTGTGCAGAAACTTTGACCGAAAATCAATCCCGCCAGGGCAGGAATAGATCAGAAGCCCAGATGATAGCGCAGTAGCACCGCGTTTACGCCAGGGTTATCGTCGTTTGTGCTGGCGTTGGATTTATGTGTGATCGCAAACGACACGCTGTTTCCGTTGTCCAGTGCATAGCCAAGGCCAAGGAGACTGCGGATCTGAAAGTCACCCCCCAAGTCGTTCAGATCAATACTTGGGTTAAAATACCCTGGCATAACGCTGCCTTCGACAAACCAGCGTTCGTTCAGCGCATACAGTCCGACCACCCCCAGGCCGATGTGAAAATCGCCATTCTCATGAAGAGACAATGCTGTTCCCCAACCTACGCTGAACCGGGTCGCCTGATGAAACGGCTTATGGTGGTATTCAAGGGAGAAAAGCGCTTGGTCCTCGGATGCATTGTCAGAGAAGTCTGCATATCCAGCGGCAAATATGACTTGTTGGGCTTGGGCTGTCGCATATGCGGATACTGTCAACGCGGTCGCAAGTAAGAGCTGTTTCGTTTTATTCTGCCAGTGAATTCTCGACGTTCAATGCTAGTTGGTTATCGAAGGGGCATTTTTTCATTTCAGCCTAGAACACGTTTTTGGAACGTTTTTGTGATGTGACGATTTGGACTCAGCCGTGGCAAGCCCAGCAATGGCTTGCGCATTGAGGCTGACCTGCATAGAAGCTGCGTTCGTATTCTATGCAGGAGGCCGTGATGGGCTTTAAAATGGGAATCGTGGGTTTGCCGAATGTAGGCAAGTCGACCCTGTTCAACGCGTTGACCAAAACCGCAGCCGCGCAGGCGGCGAACTTCCCGTTTTGCACCATCGAGCCCAACGTGGGCGACGTGGCTGTGCCGGACGATCGACTGTACAAGCTGGCCGCGATAGCGTCGTCCAAGCAGATCATCCCAACGCGGATGACGTTCGTGGATATTGCCGGCCTAGTCAAAGGCGCCTCAAAGGGTGAGGGTCTGGGTAACCAGTTTCTGGCCAACATCCGCGAGACTGACGCCATTGCGCATGTGCTGCGTTGTTTCGAAGACGGCGACGTGACCCACGTGGATGGCCGTGTCGATCCGGTGGCCGATGCTGATACGATTGAGACCGAGCTTATGCTGGCCGATCTGGAAAGCATCGAAAAGCGCCGCGCGAACCTGGTGCGCAAGCTCAAGGGCAACGACAAAGAGGCGCAGCAGCAGGATCGCCTGTTGGCCGAGGCGCAAGCTATGCTGGAAAACGGTAAGCCGGCGCGGTTGGTCGAAGTGAGCGACGAAGACGCAAAGGCATGGAAGATGCTGCAACTGCTGACCACCAAACCGGTGCTTTATGTCTGCAACGTGTCCGAAGAAGAAGCTGCTGAGGGCAACGAGTATTCAGCGAAAGTGGCCGAGATGGCTGCGGCGCAGGGCAATTCCCACGTCATTATCAGCGCTAAGATCGAAGAAGAGATCAGCCTGCTGGAAGAAGACGAAGCCCAGATGTTCCTGGAAGAGATGGGTCTGGAAGAACCCGGCCTCGACCGTCTGATCCGCGCTGGTTACGACCTGCTGAAGCTGGAAACCTATTTCACCGTCGGCCCGAAAGAGGCCCGCGCCTGGACGATCCGCACCGGCACCGCCGCGCCACAGGCCGCTGGCGTGATCCACGGTGACTTCGAGAAAGGCTTCATCCGCGCCGAGACAATTGCCTATGACGACTATATCGCCGCCAATGGCGAGCAGGGCGCGAAAGAGGCGGGCAAGATGCGGGCAGAGGGTAAGGGCTACATCGTCAAGGACGGCGATGTGATGCATTTCTTGTTTAATACTTAAGGTCGCTTGTTAAACGCGTATTTCAGGGCGTTTCGTTTAGACTGCAGTGGGTGATCAGCCACCTGCCGTCCGGCTGTTTGTATAACACGTTGAGCAATGTCCCATGATCGGCTTCGCCTTCGCTGAAACGCGCAAGGCACCAGCCAATATGGCCGTTGATATCGGCTTGTACGACCTCGATAGCTTTGGACTTGGCATCCTCTTCTATCCACGCGGCATGCGCCGCTTCGATCGCCTTCCGACCCTTTACCGCAGGCCCATACGGTGAGAAGAGTTCTGCATTGTCTGTGAAATAGGTCGCGCATCCCGCTGGGTCATTGGATCGATAACATTCGACATAGCCATCAAACAGTTTCTGAAATTCTAGGATCACATTCATTTTGTGCGCTTCGCTTCTCTCGTCGGTTTTGCTGAGTCTGCTTGTCCCCGCCGTGCCATCACATGGTCAATGATGAAGCTGAGTACTTCGATGTCTTTTTGGTTGTATGTACGATACCGGAAACGCACCGTACCCCTGTCAGGCTTTGAATGTGAAGGCGTGATCGCCTCGACCGTTACGCGCACGCAGATAGTATCCCCCGAGAAAACCGGTGCGAGCCAGCGCACTTCGTCCATGCCGTGGCCGCCAAGATTTGTACCGTTAAGCACACCAGTGTCGCGAAATAGCCGGAAGGTAAGCGCTATGGTTTGAAAGCCGCTTGCGATAAGGCCGCCAAAAATGGACTCTGTCGCAGCGATCTTGTCTATGTGGAATGGTTGCGGATCGTGCACGAGGGCAAAATCCACGATCGCGCCCTCTGTAAGAGTTACGCCTCCGGTCTCGAAGGAGTCTCCAAGCATCAGATCATCGAGATATTTGCCCTTAATCATCCCAATACTCGCATCCACCGCGTCTTTCATAGTATCGCTGACAGGTTCAAAAAGAAACTCTCCGAAGTTCGTGGATGAAGCGCATTTCTATGCAGGTAAAAACGCGTTAGTCTGCCGTTTGCTCTCAAGTTGGACCGACTAGAAATGATCGAAATCCGCGACCTGCAATTGCTCAGCGCTTTGGCGCGTCATCGCCATTTTGCCAAAGCGGCCGAGGAATGCGGGATTTCGCAGCCCGCGTTCTCGATGCGTATCCGCAATCTCGAGGATCGGCTTGGCCTATCCATAGTCCGCCGCGCAAACCGGTTTCAGGGTCTCACGGAAGAGGGCGAGATGATTGTCCAACGGGCGCGACGTATCCTCGATGACACCAAGGCGCTGGAGCAGCAAGTGCTGGCAGCCAAGGGTGAGATCACAGGGACGTTGATATTGGGCGTGATCCCCACAGCAATCGCGTTCACCGGTCGCCTGATCAAACGTCTGCGTATGGCCCATCCCCGGATCGTGACCCGGATTGAAACCATGTCCGCCACCGCGATTCAGCACCGACTGGACGAAGGCAGCCTGGATGCAGGGATAACTTATGGCGACAGCATCGGTACGGACCTGCGGCAAGTGCAGCCACTGTACGAGGAAACCTATGTCCTGTTGGTGCCATCCCACATGACCGAGGAAACTGGCCCGATTCCCTGGGCTCAGGTCGCCGATTTTCCGTTGAGCCTGCTTGAGCCGCAGATGCAGAATCGTCGTATCCTGGACCGGATTTTTGCGGAACAGGGCCTGCATCCTGACGTCGTAGCCGAAACCAGCGGCTTCACCGCTTCAATGGTCATGGCGAGAGAGGGGCTGGCGGCCACTGTCGTGCCTCGGGTCCTTGTGCGCGCGCTGGGCGACTTGAAAGGGACCCGTGTGTTGCCGCTGGTCGATCCCATTGTCAGCAAACCCATTTGCCTGGCCACCCTCAGTCGCGACCCAGAACTGCCAACGGTCGGCGCGTTGCGTAGCGTGGTGACGTCTTTACGGTGATAAACCGTCGTTATCGTGCGATTGCCAAATGCGATTTGACGATATGCTGATCTGATGAGACACGGAGCCTCAATCGGAGGGCATCATGGCACCATTAGATATCAAGCCATCAGGCGCACCCAAGGGCGTCTGGAAGTCAGGTAAAGGCAAGGGGCGGCACACGCCCAAAGGCCGTCAATTCACGGATGAGGCGCAGGCCGAGATTCATCGCCTGTTGGGCCATCGCCCGCGCCGCCGCGATTTGCTGATTGAATTCCTGCATTTGATCCAGGACGCGCACGGTCATATCAGTGCCGACCACATTGCAGCTTTGGCAGTTGAGATGCGCATCGGTCAGGCGGAAATCTATGAAACCGCCACCTTCTATGCCCATTTCGATGTGGTGAAAGAAGATGAAACACCTCCGCCCGCGCTGACGATCCGGGTCTGTGATTCCCTGTCTTGCGAAATGGCCGGTGCCCAGCAGTTGCAGAAAGCGTTGGAAAACGGGTTGGACGCCTCTGAGGTTCGCGTTGTCCGCGCGCCGTGTATGGGCCGCTGCGATACAGCTCCGGTGTTGGAGATCGGTCACAACCATATCGATCATGCGACCCCTGAAAAGGTACAGGTCGCGATTGCCGCGGAAGATACCCATACCCATCTGCCCGATTATGAAGCCTTCGCCGCCTACGAAGCCAATGGCGGTTACGCCAAGCTGAAGGAGCTGCGCGACGGCGGTGATTGGGAAAAGGTGCAAGAAGACGTGCTGTCCTCGGGCCTGCGCGGTCTGGGTGGCGCGGGCTTCCCGTCTGGTAAGAAATGGGGCTTTGTTCGCATGAACGAAGGTCCACGCTATCTGGCCGTGAACGGGGATGAAGGCGAACCCGGCACGTTCAAGGACCGTTACTATCTGGAACGCACGCCGCATGTCTTCCTTGAGGGCATGTTGATCGCCGCCTGGGCGGTCGAGGCCGAGACCTGCTTTATCTATATGCGTGACGAATACCCTGCGGTGCTGGAAATCCTACGCCGTGAGATCGCCGCGTTGGAACAGGCGGGTATCGTCGAAGAAGGTTACATCGACCTTCGCCGGGGTGCTGGCGCTTATATCTGCGGCGAAGAATCTGCGATGATCGAGTCGATCGAAGGCAAAAAGGGCCTGCCCCGTCACCGTCCTCCGTTCGTGGCGCAGGTTGGTGTCTTTAACCGCCCGACCTTGGTGCACAATGTCGAAACATTGTATTGGGTCACCAAAGTGTGCCGAGAGGGGCCGGAATGCCTCAACAGCACCGAAAAGAACGGTCGCAAGGGCCTGCGCAGCTATTCGGTCTCGGGTCGGGTGGCTAAGCCGGGCGTTTACCTGCTGCCCGCAGGTTCGACCATTCTGGATGTGATTGATGCCGCCGGCGGCATGGCCGAAGGCCATGTGTTCAAGGCGTATCAACCGGGCGGGCCGTCGTCAGGTCTTCTCCCCTCCAGCATCGATGACGTCCCGCTCGACTTTGACACTCTGCAACCGCTGGGCACCTTCATCGGCTCCGCTGCGGTTGTGGTTTTGTCAGATCAGGACACCGCCCGCGACGCTGCGCT
This sequence comes from Ruegeria sp. HKCCD7296, assembly GCF_013110775.1. Classification (NCBI taxonomy): domain Bacteria; kingdom Pseudomonadati; phylum Pseudomonadota; class Alphaproteobacteria; order Rhodobacterales; family Roseobacteraceae; genus Ruegeria; species Ruegeria sp. HKCCD7296. Next base: position 205,049 of record NZ_WVRF01000007.1, on the reverse strand, counting down.
GAACATGCTGCGGTTCTTCGAAGATGAAAGTTGCGGTCAGTGCACGCCCTGCCGTGCGGGTTGCGAAAAGGCGGTTAAGCTGATGCAGGCCGACAAATGGGACACCGAACTGTTGGAAGATCTGTGCCAGGTCATGGGAGATGCCTCGATCTGCGGTCTGGGGCAGGCGGCCCCGAATCCGATCCGCCTAGTCATGAAACATTTCGCTGACGAAATCTGAGGGAGACAGAGCCATGCTTGACGCAAGTCCAACCAAGACCGTCACCTTCAACCTGAACGGCGAAGATGTCACTGTGCCCGAAGGCTGGACCATCTGGGAAGCCGCCAAAGGGCAAGGTTTCACAATTCCGCACCTGTGCCACAAGCCTCAGCCGGGCTACAAACCCGACGGCAACTGCCGCGCTTGTATGGTTGAGGTCGAAGGCGAGCGCACGTTGGTCGCCTCGTGCATCCGTCCTGCGGCGGACGGCATGGTTGTGAAAACCGACAGCGCGCGTGCCGAGAAGTCCCGCGCCATGGTCATGGAACTGCTGGTCGCGGACCAGCCAAAGGAAGCGCACGACACCTCAAGCCATTTCTGGGATATCGCCAAGCTGAACGATGTCAGCGACAGCCGTTTCCCGGCGAAAGAGGCCGAGAAAATCCCGCTGCTGGATGACAGCCACGTCGCGATGCGCGTTAATCTGGATGCCTGCATCAACTGCAACCTCTGCGTCCGCGCTTGCCGCGACGTGCAGGTGAATGACGTGATCGGCATGGCCGGTCGCGGCCACACTGCGCAGGTGGTGTTTGACCAGAACGACCCAATGGGCGCATCAACTTGCGTGGCCTGTGGTGAATGTGTTCAGGCTTGCCCGACCGGTGCGCTGATGCCCGCCACCGTGCTGGACGACCAGCAACTGGGCGATAGCAAAGACTACGACAGCGAAACCGAAAGCGTCTGCCCGTTCTGCGGTGTGGGCTGCAAGGTCTCGCTGAAGGTTAAAGACGGTAAGGTCAAATATGTCGAGGGCATCAACGGCCCCGCAAACGAAGGCCGTTTGTGTGTCAAAGGCCGCTTTGGCTTTGACTACATCCACCACCCGCACCGCCTGACCAAGCCGTTGATCCGGCGCGAAGACGCCCCTGAAAAGGGCCTGAACGTCGATCCATCAGACCTGTCGACCCATTTCCGCGAAGCGACCTGGGAAGAGGCGATGGATCTGGCCGCCACCAAGCTAAAAGCCTTGCGCGACGAAGATCCGCGCAGCGTGGCAGGCTTTGGTTCGGCCAAGTGCACTAACGAAGAAGCCTATCTGTTCCAGAAGTTCATCCGTCAGGGATTCAAGCACAACAATGTCGACCACTGCACCCGTCTGTGCCACGCGTCGTCCGTTGCGGCTCTGATCGAGAACGTCGGCTCGGGTGCTGTGACCGCGACCTTCAACGAGATTGAAAACGCGGATGTGGCGATCATCATCGGGGCGAACCCGATTGAAAATCACCCAGTTGCTGCGACCTATTTCAAGCAATTCACCAAGCGCGGTGGCAAGTTGATCGTGATGGATCCGCGCGGTGTCGGCATGCGCAAATTCGCTGACGAAATGCTGCAATTCCGCCCGGGTGCTGATGTCTCGATGCTCAATGCGATCATGAACGTGATTGTCGAAGAGGAACTCTACGACAGCCAGTACATCCACCGCTGGACCGAGAACTGGGAGGCCGAGAAAGAACATCTGCGCCAGTTCACGCCAGAGGCAATGGCTCCGATCTGTGGCATCGAACCCGATCAGCTACGCCGCGTCGCGCGCACCTTTGCGCAGGCCAAGGCCGGTCTGATCTTTTGGGGCATGGGCGTCAGCCAGCATATCCACGGCACCGACAACTCGCGCTGCCTGATCAGCCTTGCTCTGATGACCGGCAACGTCGGTAAGCCCGGCGCGGGTCTGCACCCGCTGCGGGGTCAGAACAACGTTCAAGGCGCATCTGATGCGGGCCTGATCCCGATGTTCCTGCCAGACTACAAGACGGTCACGGATGACAATATCCGGGCTCAGTTCACCGAGGTCTGGGGCTCGGATGATTTCTCGAATGAGAAGGGCCTGACAGTTACCGAGATCATCGATCAGATCTATGCGCGCAACATCAAGGGTATGTATATTCTGGGCGAAAACCCGGCCATGTCCGACCCGGATGTAAACCACGCCCGCGATGCGTTGGCCAAGCTGGATCTGATGATCGTGCAGGACATTTTCCTGACTGAAACGGCGAACTATGCCGACATCATCCTGCCTGCCTCGGCGCTCTATGAAAAGAACGGCACGGTGTCGAACACCAACCGTCAGGTACAGCGTGTACGTCCTGCCGTGGCACCTCCGGGTGAGGCGCGCGAGGATTGGGCGATCACTGTCGAGTTGGCGCAGCGTATCGGTCTGAACTGGAATTACACAGATGTGTCTCAGGTCTTCAACGAAATGAAGCTAACCATGCAGTCACTGGACAACATCACCTGGGAGCGTCTGGAAACTGAAACGATCACTTACCCGTCGCTCAGCGAAACCGATCCGGGCCAGTCCATCGTGTTTGGCGACGGTTTCCCACGGGCTGATGGTAAGGCCAGGTTCACCCCGGCCAGTATCATCCCACCGGATGAAGCTCCGGATGAAGAGTATCCGATGATAGCCACAACGGGTCGCCAGTTGGAGCATTGGCATACGGGTTCTATGACCCGCCGTGCCACTGTTCTGGATGCGGTAGAGCCGGAAGCGAACTGTTCGATGAATCCGCGTACGCTCAAGCTGATGGGGATCGAACCGGGTGAAATGATCCGTCTGACGACCCGTCGCGGTTCCATCGAGATCATGGTGCGCGCCGACCGTGCAATTGCCGAGGGTATGGTGTTCATCCCGTTTGCCTATGTCGAGGCGGCTGCGAACATGCTGACCAATTCGGCCATCGACCCCTATGGCAAGATCCCCGAGTTCAAGTTCTCGGCGATCAAGGTCGAAAAGATCGAAGACGCCATCGCAGCGGAATAACCTCTGCGCCACTTACTCTTTCGAAAAGGCGGTCTTAGCGGGCCGCCTTTTTCGCGTCTTGACAGCAGCTTACGCGCGGCCAACCCTGTGGCTGTTCTTCTGATGGAGTTGCATATGCCTCGCCGTTTCGTCGATTTGTCCGTTCCGCTGGAAACCGGCATCGTATCGGACCCCCCGATCATGCTGCCCGAGATCGAATACCTGACACATGACCAAACTGCCGAGCAGGTCATGGCCTTTTTCCCCGGTCTTGCGAAAGAAGACCTGCCGGGTGGCGAGGGTTGGGCGCTGGAACGTTTGCAAATCGCGACGCACAACGGCACCCATCTGGACGCGCCCTACCACCACCATTCCACAATGAACAAAGGCGAGAGGGCGATCACCATTGATGAGGTGCCGCTGGAATGGTGCATGAACCCCGGTGTCAAACTGGATTTCCGTCATTTCGAGGATGGCTATGTGGTTACCGCAGCGGATGTCGAGGCCGAACTGAAGCGGATCGGTCATACGCTGAACCCGTTGGATATCGTGGTGGTCAATACGTCTGCAGGGACACAGTATGGCCAACCTGACTATCTGATGAAAGGCTGCGGTATGGGACGTGAGGCGACCTTGTACCTGACAGAACGCGGGGTGCGGGTGACCGGAACAGATGCCTGGAGTTGGGACGCACCCTTCCCGCTGACCGCGCAGGAATATGCAGATACCAAAGACCCCTCGATCATCTGGGAAGGGCACCGCGCCTCGATGGAGATTGGGTATTGCCACATGGAAAAGCTGACCAATTTGGAAACGCTTCCACCGACAGGGTTTGAAATTTCCTGTTTCCCTTTCAAGATCAAAGGTGCCTCGGCAGGGTTCATCCGCGCCGTTGCGATCTTTGAAGATCCGGACGAGTGAGGACTGTTCAGCCATGTCACAAGATACACAGCCATTAGGTGGTCATGATGGCCCGTACGATGCGCCTGTTGAAATTCACGAGTTTGCGCTGCAACCAGACTGGATCGATTACAACGGGCATATGAATGTCGGCTACTATGGCGTCGCGTTCGACCTGGCCTTCGAACGGCTGCTTGTCGATCAATTGGGTCTTGGAGAACCTCAGGTGCACGCGTTGGGGCAGGGGCCGTACGTCCTGCAATCCCACATGCAGTTCCTGCGCGAGGTGACCGACGACATGACGATCTATTTCCAGTTTCGATTGTTGGATGCAGATCACAAACGTGGGCACTATTTCGGTCAGATGATCTCGGCCCCCGACCAGACTGTATGTGCCACGCAAGAAGTGCTGTTCATGAATGTCAGCCACAGAACAGGTCGCTCTGAACCCTATCCGGATTGGGCGGTCACTCGGTTGGCACGGATGGTGTCGGATCACGCGTCTTTGCCACCCGCGCCCCAGATTGGGCAGCAGATTGGTATTCGCCGAAAATGACGCCTTAGTAATCGCGTTCGAAGAACACCCCGATGCCGGTTTCGCCGCGGCCATCAACTGTGCCTTTGACGGTAAAGTTGTCAGTCACATCCAAGTTCAGGTTCACTTCGGTGTCACCTTCGGTGTTGACGGTAAAGTCGGTATACAGGTTCTCACCCAGATAGGCGCCAGCCCCCAACCGGCCAGCACCACTTTCCGATGCGCCGACATCAATTGTATCCACGCCGGTGGATTCACGCAGACCCTTGGTTGCGTCGCCACCCGCGCCGCTGAGTTGTGCCAGCGACGCTGCCATCTGTGCGATCAGGAATGGCGATATTTCTGAGAACCGGTTTCCAAACAGCAGCATTGCCAACGCCTCTTCAGCCGGGCGTTCGGGGTTAGAGAACACATCCACTTCAGGTGAATCCAACGGTCCCGCAATCTCAATTGTTGCGGTGCCATCAGAGGTGCTGGCCGAGGATTCGAACTCGATGTAAGGCGTCAAGTCGCCCTGCAGCGTGACGATGCCTTTGGTCAGGGCCAGCCTACGGCCCAGAATGTCGAAATTGCCTCGGATCAATTCGATCTGACCCGATGGAACGACAGCAGCGGTGGTGCCACCGATGAAAATCCGTCCGCCCAGCTCTGCGTTCACGCCCCGCCCACGAACAAACACGGCTTTGGGGGCCAGCAGGCTGATGTCCAGCGCAATTCTGGAATTGCTTTGGCTAGCTTCTTCTGTGACAACCAGCCCCGCGCGTTCACGCGTGACAAAAGCAGAGCGGCTTTCGTTGATATGCTTTATCTCGGGGATTGGGGCTGCGCCGACCGCGCCTGAGGCGGCTGCAAGATTGATGTTTGTTTCGTCGAACGTGATTTGCCCGGCCAGTGAACTGTTTCCGGCCAGTGCCCCGGTCATTGCGATCTGGCCGTTCAAGGTGGTTTCGTAAAGCAACTGATCCGTTAGCACGAGACTGTTCAACGCGGTGGTGATCTGAGCGTTAAACGGAGGCGCGAGGTCAACAGGGCCGCTGACGGTAAAACCACCACCAGCCCGCACACCACCGCTGAGGTTGATGGTTGCACGGCTTTGCGCAAGATCGATCTGACCGCTGATACCGGTGATTGTCTGGCCAGCACCGGGAATGGCAAGTGATGTGCCAGATGTGGTGATCGACCCGCTGAGAGAAGCCAAAGACGGTGCGCCATTCAAGGCCAGGTCGAAACGTGCCGACCCTTCGATCTTGTTGGGCGTTATAAAGATATTTGCAATCCCAAGATTGACACCGCCCTGCGCGGTCAGATCCGCCTGGGTGCTGGTTTCATCAAAGGTTCCGGCTACGGTACTGGTGATGTCAGCCGGCCCTTCGGCTTTGGCGTCGATGGTCCAAAGCCCATTGTCCCGCTTTGCGTTGCCCGAAGCTGCGATGGTGCCCGGGAATTCAGGCACAAACCTTTCGATACGGTTAAACTTTGCGTCGAAATCCAGGTCCGCTGCGCCATTCGTGTCAACTGAACCCGCGACTTTGGCATAAGAGCTGTCAGGCCCCTGCAAATTGGCAGTGCCTTCGAAACCAGTGCTTGTGGGCGCAACGTTTCCATCCAGTTTCAATGGGCCTGTAACGGTTTTAGACAGTCGGCCCAGATCGTCCAGGGCGGCTGTAAAGCTTAACCCTCCGGCGTCGCGGTCGAGTTTGCCGGAAGCCTCTGCCGACAGGGCGGTTCCCTTCAATCGGAAGCTGCGGATATCAAGCCCTTCATCGCCATTCTGCGCATCCACGGTCAAGGTCGTGCGCCCTTGGATCAGTTTGTCAACAGTGTCGATTCCGGTTTTGATATCATTCGCATCAAGACTGCCTTTCACGTCAAAGCTCTTGCTGCCTACAGCACCTTTGCCCGATAGGTCGGTTTTGATCGATCCGGCCAGATCGCGTTTGGCAAGGCCCGAGAACAAAGACAGGTTTGGGACATTCAGGCTGGCTTGTCCATCCACAGCCAACGCATTTGTCGGATCGTCGATCGTAGCTGCCGCTTGGGCCGTTAGGGCGGTTCCGTTCACCTTGGCGTCCCGGATCACGATTTGATCCTGGCTAAGCGCGCCATCAAAGGTAATCTCGGTCCGACCAACAAGCAGGGGGTCGATCTCGGACATACCAGTTTTGATGTCTCGGCTTGTTACGCTGGCGGTGCCGTCGAATTCCAGCGTCTGAACTGCGCCTTTACCGCTCAGCTGTGCCTGTATGGCACCGCCAAGCTCACGATTCGCAAGGCCGGAGAAGATGGAAAGATCCTGGGCATTAACCGTGGCCTGCCCGTCGATGGTCAGGTTGCCGCCGGGGGTCGTCACTGCGCCATCAGCTTGCGCGCGCAGTGTGTCGCCGATCAGGGTGAAGTCCCGGATCGTAATCCCATCTGCACTGCGCTTAGCGTCCATGGTGATTTTGGTGTCGCCGCGAATGACCGGATCGATGTCATCGCGCCCTGTGGACAGGTCATTACCTTCGACCTCGAGCTTGCCATCAAAGCTGCCCTCCAAAGGAGAGCCTTTCCCGACAAGCCGGGCAGAGGCTCGACCGCCAAGCTCCATCTGCGCGAGATCCGAAAACCGTGACAAGTCCGCCGCCTGCAACGTGGCTGTGCCATCTACGGCCAGACCGGTGGACAGGCCGCTGATCACCGCGTCTAGCCCCAGTTCATAATCAGAACCAACCAGCTCCACGCCAGACAGGTTTACCGTTTGATCACTGCCATAGGCGAACACACCATCCAGCGTGACGCGCTCGCCCACGGCTGCGTTCAGCGCATCGTCAGCCAGGTCGATGCCGTCCAGAGCAGCCTGAAGATCGCCATCCAGTTGCAGGGCCGATCCCTGTTCCAGCGTCCCCTGTGCCGAGATCTGCGCGCGTTGCAAATCGATCTGTGGCGTCTTGATACCGTTGGCCGTCAAACTCAGATCCCACAGGTTGCCGTTTTTCTCGTCAAACAGCGCTGAAATCTGTGCCGCCTCAATAGATGTTTCGCCGCCCGAAACCGGCAAAACCACGCTTTGCCCTTCCGGCGGCGTGATCCGCCACTGCAAAGCGGCCAATTGCAGTTGGCCACCAGCAGCGAGTTGCAGTTCACCTTCGAGGTTCAGCGCTTGCGATGTCAGCTCAAGGTCACTGATGTTCAGCGCGCCATCCGGCTCGGTTCGACCGTCCACGAACAACTGTGTTTTGGTGCCGAAAAACGTATCCATGTTGTCGGCGACAAAGGGTGTTAGATCACCGCCCAGATCGGCGGTAAAGGCAATGCCTTCATCTGCGCTTGCCGCAGCGTTCGGGGCTGAACGGAGTCGGACCTGCCCGGTCACACGCGGCTGGCCATCGCTGCTGAGACCAATATCGGCGGTGAAGTCGCTTACTGGCCCAGACCCTTTTGCGGTCAACCCAATGGGTGGGCTGTCTGGGATCTTGAGAGCCGTCGAAATCAGGCCGCCCGCTGCCTCGGTCACTTGTAGGTCAAGATCGATCTGGCTGTCGGCGTTCTGAAATCCTGCGCTTAGCTTGATTTCGTCCCCGGCGCGGTCCAGGCGCGTGATATCAAGATTGGTGTCCAGCGTACCATCCGCCAACGACAGGTTACCATTCACTGCCAACTCTGCCGCAACGCCGATCAGCGGCTCGCCCAGAGACAGTTCGCTGATGCTGATTTCACCGATTTCAATGGCGACGGGAAGTTCGGGCAGTTGAAAGGCTTGCGTTTCGGCTGCTGGGGGCGGCGTATCTTTGGTGGTTGTGCCCGGGGTGCGGGCGATGTCAATTTCCTGTGCAGTCAAGGCGTTGACGGAAAACCGGCCACGGATCAATGCCAGTCGGTTCCAGTCCAGCACGGCATCCTTAATGGTCAGCCAGACCCCCTCGTCATCGGCAACAGTGATCTCGTCGATTGTAGCCCGCGAACTCAGCGCGCCTTGCAGACCCGAGACCGTCACGTTTTGATCGTCTCCTGACAGCGTGTCCTGCAGGAACCTTTCGATCATGCTGCCGCCTTCATCCTCCTGCGCCAGTCCGGCGACAGGTGCAAACGTCAGCGTTCCGATCAACAGAGTATATGAAAGGTGACGTTTCAAAATGCCTGTCCGATCCCGATGTAAAACTGCAGGCCGTCCCCGGTGGGGCCACTCACCGGATAGGCGAGATCAAGTCGTAAAGGTCCAAATCCGCCCAGATCATATCTTACGCCTATACCGGCGCCGGCGTGATCTTCTGCACCGCTGCCAATGAACGAGGACGTATCGACAACACCGTAGTCATAAAACCCGACCAGTGACAGGCTCTCAGTGATCTTGCCGCGGATTTCGCCAGACAAACCGATAAACGACTTGCCGCCTGCGATGCCGGTTCCGACTGGAATGCCAAGGCTTTCGAAGGGTTGCCCGCGAACAGTGCCCGCGCCGCCCGAGAAGAACAGAAAATCGGGCGTTACGCCATCTGCAGGCGGGCCGATGACTGAGCCCAATTGTGCCCGCCCGGCCAGAACGATCCGACCGCTGGTTCCTAGGCTTGTATAAGCCCGGCCATCAAAGAACAGGCGGATACCGGTGTCCGTTCCGGAAATTCCGACAAAGGGCATGACTTGCGAATCCAAATAAAACCCCCGCGTGGCGCTTACTTTGCTGTCGCGTTGGTCCCATTCAGATCGGAAGGGCAGGATGAAATACCTGAACTTGCGACCGCTGCCATAGGCGTCATCGGCGTTTGAAAGTTGAAATCCGGCGGACGCCTCGGCATACAAATTGTCGGAAAAGGTGCGGCGTGCACCATAGGCCAAGGACGCAACCGATACATTGTAGTTTTCCGTGTTGCGCCGTTCCAGCAATGCGCTCCAGAACGTGTTGTCGTCCGGCCCGAGGCGATCCGGTTGATCCAGGCGTAACCCGATCCGGCCATCGATATCCTCGGCCCCGCCGATATTGCGTATCGCCGCTTCAAAGCGCAAACGCTCGGCACGTTTGAACATGTTGCGATGGGTCCAAGTCGCGGTGACGTCAACGCCATCGCGCGAGGCCAGTTCGACCCCGAAGGTCAACCGTCGCTTGGGCAGGTCCTCGAACGTGGCATCGAAGTCCAGCGTTCCATCCGGGTTTGGTGTCTCGCGCTCTTGAAGCGAGACGACGTTGAACGTGCCGGTGCGGCGCAGACGCGTTCCGACCTTTTGGATCTTTTCAGGCGAATAAACCTCGCCACTTGGGAAACCAGCGATCTTTTCGATGGATCTGTGGCGCACATCTGTGTCGCCCTTGATGAACATCTTGCCAAATGTCAGCCTGCGCCCCGGCTCCAGAGTGACTTGAGCGTCCAGCTGCGCCTGTGAATGACGCGCGATGACGGTTTGCCCAGCGACCCCGGCCTTTGCATGGCCTGCATCCCGCCATCCTTGCACACCGGCCGAAGTGGCCTGCTGAATGGCGCCTGTTGTGGCCAGTTTGCCGGTGGCAAACTCTTCCGGAAGAACGGTTTCAGGGGCCAGTGGTTGCACTGTGGCAGTGCCAAATTTAAAGCTGGGTCCAGTCTCAACCGTAATTGCTGCTCGGTCGATTTTGGCAGGCACGGTCAACGAACTTATCTCGGCGGCTTCCTGACCGTCTAATTTGATGCTGACGACAGGGCTGAAATACCCCTCATCATAAAGAATCTGCACAATTGTGCGGTAATCCGACAGCGCGGCGGAAAGGATTTCAAGCGGGGTGTCCAGGCCGCGCTCTTCTGCGGTGGTGACGGATGACGTCTCTGTCAGGCGATCCACCAGCTCCTTGGACGCACCTGGTGCAATCAGAGAGGTTTCCAATGCCAGTGACACGTTTGGAGCCAACGCCACAACAGCGACACTCAGCCAGCGCCTCAGACGGCCTTGCGGCTTGCACCTTTGCATGAATTGCCCCAAATGTCCCAGTTCCAAATATCATACACCGCGTTTGCCACGGTCCTTTGCATTCAGGTTAGAGCATCTGAATGCGATCTGGGAAAGAGATTATTCGCCTGACGCGAATTTTTGGGGCAAATTGCGTTTGTGCTGCAGTCCGGCGTTACGCACCCATCGGATGATGGCCTGGCGGTCTTCGGGTTCCATATAAGTTACGTTTGCCGGAGGCATCGCGTGGGTCACGCCCGCCTGCAAATAGATTTGATTTGCATTTCTGGCGATGTCGGCCTCGGTTTCCAAAAGCACACCCTTGGGGGCCCAAAGAATGCCCTCCCAGACCGGCTCGCGCGCGTGGCACATTGAACAACGCCCAAGAACAATGTCATGGGCGTCTTCGAACCCGTCTGCATCCGCAAATTTCTGTTCGTACGGCGTTAGGGACTGTGCCTCTGCCTCTTCCAGCGGCTGGTACATCGGGGCCGTCGACAGCCACATGATCGCAATGAACAGCAGCGCCGTGGCCAACCACGTCCAGGTCGGATTGCCAGCCCGGGCATGGCGGGTGTTGAAATAGTGCCGGATGGTGACGCCCATCAGGAACACAAGCGCGGCGATGATCCAGTTGTATTCCGTCGCAAAAGCCAGCGGGTAATGGTTTGACAGCATCAGGAACAGGACGGGCAAAGTCAGGTAGTTGTTGTGCGTCGAGCGCAGTTTGGCGATCTTGCCGTATTTCGGATCCGGTGTGCGCCCGTTTTTCAGATCATCCACCACAATGCGTTGATTGGGCATGATGATGAAGAAAACGTTTGCCGTCATGATCGTGGCGGTGAACGCGCCCAGATGCAGCATCATCGCACGCCCGGTGAAGATCTGGTTGTAGCCCCAACCCATCGCGACCAGCAGCACGAACAGCAAAACCATCAGCAAAGTGGGGCGTTCCCCAAGCCCGGACTTGCACAGAAAATCATAGACCAGCCATCCAACGGTCAGCGAGGCTGCCGAGATCAGAATACCTTGCCAAAGGGCCAGATCGGCCTTTTCCGCATCGATCAGATACAGCTCTCCTCCAACCCAGTAGACGATCATCAGCAGCGCTGCACCGCTGAGCCAGGTTGAATAGCTTTCCCATTTGAACCAGGTCAGGTGATCGGGCATCCGTTCAGGGGCCACCAGGTACTTTTGGATATGGTAGAAGCCGCCGCCATGCACCTGCCATTCCTCGCCATCCGCCGGACCCGGAATATTGCGGTTCAGCCCCAGGTCCAACGCGATGAAATAAAATGAGGATCCGATCCAGGCCATGGCGGTGATCACGTGCAACCAGCGCACGGCAAACGCAATCCAGTCCCAGAACACTGCAAAGTCGTACATTTCAGAGGTCTCCGATTGGTTGCCACCACACTAGGCAAACAGGCTTTTCTTCGGTATTCCCGTATATTGTCAAACTGTATCAAAAAAAACGAAAAGATGTCCTATCTCGATAACATCCGCACCTTTGTCAGGGTCTACGATCTGGGCAGCATGTCCGCCGCGGGGCGAGACCTGCGAATTTCTCCGGCTGTGACTTCAGCGCGGATTTCTCAGCTTGAGGATCACTTAGGCGTACGCCTTTTTCAGCGTACGACCCGCAATCTGTCTCCGACCGAGCAAGGCAAAGCGTTTTATCCCGGAGCTGTCGCGGTTCTGGACGCGGTGGATGATGCCGAGGCTAAGGTGACCCATCTGACCGAAGCCCCACGTGGATCATTGTTTGCGGCGGCGCCGCTGGGGGTGGGTCGCCGTCTGCTGGCACCGCATGTTCCTGATTTTCTGGCTGCGTACCCAGAAGTAGACGTGCGCTTGCGCCTGACGGACCGGTCTGTCGACCTGACAACCGAAGGGCTGGATCTGGCGTTCTTTATCGGCCAACCCGAAGACAGCACCCTACGCATCCGTAAGATCGCAGATTGTCAGCGCGTGCTTTGTGCCGCCCCCGACTATGTATCGCGACGCGGAATGCCATCAACCGGTGCTGATCTGGTCGCCGACAAACACGAATGCCTGAACCTGCGCTTTCCGGGAGCGGCCGAGTTTCAATGGATGCTTGAAACCCCCGAGGGACCGAAACGTTTTGCGGTGTCGGGTCGGTTTGAATGCGATGATGGAGACGTGCTGACAGATTGGGCTTTGTCAGGGCAAGGGATTGCAATGAAACCCGTTTTTGAAGTCGCCGAACACCTCAGATCGGGACGCCTGGTCCCGGTTGCAACGGAAACGCCGCCGGTTTCTGTGCAAATGGCCTGTCTTTACACGCACCGGCGACATCAAGATCCGAAGGCTCGCTTGTTCATGGACTTCATGATCGAACGGATCGGAAAAATCGTTCGAAGCGCCGAGCTCCCAGCTTAAGACCTCAGCTCTCGATCAGCTCCCGCGATAGGTCGAATAGCCGTAGGGCGAAAGCAGAAGCGGGACATGGTAATGCGCCTCTGCATCGGACATGCCGAACCGGATGGGTACCTGATCCAGAAACAAGGGATCGTCTCCGTCCTGACCTGTTGCACGCAGGTAATCGCCTGCAAAGAAAATCAGTTCGTAAGTGCCTGTTTTAAATGCGTCCTGCGGCAATATTGGGCTGTCGGTACGGCCATCCGCGTTGGTTTCCATCTCAACCAGTTTGCGATGAGAGTTGCCGGACACGCGGTAAAGCGCGATTTTCAGCCCCACGGCAGGGCAGCCACGTGCGGTATCCAAAACATGGGTTGTCAAATAGCCTGCCACCGGTCTCTCCTATCATGTGCCTTTTGATTTTTGACAGTCTGGCGCAAAGTTCGAAACAGTTGAAATGCCGAAAGAACCGGAAACAGCGTTCGGATTGATTTGATAATCAAAGGCTGTGTTCTGGGGTAAGTCTGTTGGAAACAGAAATAGAAATGGACCATACCATGCAGCCGCCGCGTTACCCCCGGGACATGATCGGATACGGAGCACACCCTCCGCAGGCGAAGTGGCCGGGCGGGGCCAAGTTGGCCGTTCAGATTGTGCTGAACTATGAAGAGGGTGGCGAAAACTGCGTGCTGCACGGCGATGACGCGTCCGAGGCGTTTTTGTCCGAGATCGTGGGAGCCGCGCAGTGGCCGGGTCAGCGGCACTGGAATATGGAGTCGATCTATGAATACGGCGCCCGCGCCGGGTTCTGGCGTTTGCATCGGCTGATGAAGGATCTTCCGATCACGGTGTATGGCGTGGCGACTTCTCTGGCGCGGTCGCCCGATCAGGTGGCGGCGATGAAATCCGCTGGTTGGGAAATTGCCAGCCACGGTCTCAAGTGGGTCGAACACAAAGATATGACCCCGGACGAAGAACGCGCACAAATAGCCGAGGCCATACGTTTGCACACAGAAGTTGTCGGTGAACGTCCGCGCGGGTGGTACACGGGGCGCTGTTCTGAAAACACGGTGCGTCTGGTCGCGGAAGAGGGCGGGTTTGCCTATGTCGCCGACACCTATGCGGACGATCTTCCTTATTGGTTGCAGACAGGTGGGCGGGATCAGTTGATCGTGCCATACACACTGGATTGCAACGACATGCGTTTTGCCACCCCGCAGGGGTTCAATTCGGGTGATCAGTTCTTCGCGTACCTGAAAGACAGTTTTGATGCACTGTACGCTGAGGGTGAGGCGGGCGTTCCCAAGATGCTCTCGATCGGTTTGCATTGCCGCCTGATTGGCCGACCGGGGCGTGTGATGGCGCTGAAACGGTTCTTGGACTATGCACGGGGATTTGCCGATGTCTGGTTCGCAACGCGATTGCAAATCGCGCAACATTGGGCAACCTCCCATCCGCCGGTGCATCGCGTGCGTCCGTCACAGATGGACCGCACCGCGTTTGTCGAGGCATTTGGCGGTATTTTTGAGCATTCGGCCTGGATTGCTGACCGCGCCTTTGATCTGGAGCTGGGCCCGGCACATGACACCGCAGGCGGGTTGCACAACGCGCTGACGCGCATGTTCCGTTCGGCTTCAGAAGACGAGCGTTTGGGCGTTCTGACCGCGCATCCGGATCTGGCGGGCAAGCTGGCGCAGGCCAAGCGGCTGACACAGGAAAGCACGTCTGAACAGGCGTCAGCGGGTTTGGACGCACTGACCGATGCCGAGCGTGAGGCGTTTACCGATCTGAACCAGCGCTACACGCAGGCATTCGGGTTCCCTTTCATAATTGCGGTACGGGACCATAACAAAGCGTCGATCCTCGAAGCCTTTCAGCGACGCATTGAACAGGATCGCACAACGGAATTTGCCGAAGCCTGCCGTCAGGTTGAACGGATCGCCGAGTTTCGTCTGAGGGATGTGTTGCCCGCATGACCCGGCAGATCGTGACAGAAATAATCTCGGCAGACGCATTTGCCCCTTTTGGCGATTTGATCGAGGCGTCTGGACCGCCCGACAAGATCATCAACCAAGGGCAATGCGGGCGGTTTCACGACCGCGCGCGGTTGGATTTTTCTGATGGTCGGGCTGGGCTGAGCCTGTTCAACGCCAACCCCCGTTCATTGCCCTACACGCTTGAGATGGTCGAGCGCCATCCGGATGGCAGTCAGGCTTTCATTCCCATGACGCATCAGCCTTTTCTGGTGGTCGTCGCGGCAGACAATGCCGGGGAACCGGGCGTTCCGCGCGCGTTCATAACCAAGCCGGGCCAGATGGTGAATTACCACCGCGGTACATGGCATGGCGTTCTGACACCTCTACATGGCCCGGGTCTGTTTGCGGTGGTGGACAGGATCGGCACCGGATCAAATCTGGAAGAACACTGGTTCGACACACCCTATGAGGTGGTGCCGAAACCCAACGAAGCCGCGGGATAAGCGGCAATACCCCCGTGAACTCTGACTGAGAGGACAGTGCCCATGGCCGAAACTTCAATTGGAACACCCGAACAGCTTCGGGATCCGAATTTCACACCCGCGCTGCACAAGGCGATTCCACTGGGTATTCAGCACGTTCTGGCGATGTTCGTCTCAAACGTGACACCTGCAATCATTGTCGCTGGCGCAGCTGGGTTTGGGTTTGGTTCGAACTCGCCTGATTTCCCAGAGCTTTTGTACTTGATCCAGATGTCGATGCTATTTGCCGGCGTGGCAACGTTGTTGCAGACGGTCACTGTGGGTCCGGTTGGGGCAGCGTTGCCGATTGTTCAGGGAACAAGTTTCGCCTTTCTGCCGATCATGATCCCTCTTGTGGCGGGCAAAGGGGTCGACGGGTTGGCAGCTTTGTTCGGGGGCGTGATCATCGGCGGTGTGTTCCATGCCTGTCTGGGGGCTGTCATCGGGAAGATACGCTTCGCTCTGCCGCCGCTGGTGACCGGTCTTGTGGTCACAATGATCGGTCTGGCGTTGGTCAAGGTTGGCATCCAGTACGCTGCTGGAGGGGTTCCGGCGATCGGCACACCAGAATACGGGTCAATGCTGAACTGGTCAGCGGCGATGGTCGTTGTTGTTGTAACGCTTGCGTTGAAATTCTTCGCCAGGGGTATGCTTTCAGTTTCAGCAGTCCTGATTGGTCTGGCGGTTGGATACCTTTATGCATTGATGGTCGGAATGGTGACCTTTGAAGCGATTGGTGCAAGCTGGGGTCGCGCTTCGGCGTTTGCTCTGCCTGTTCCGTTTAAATACGGGTTTGAATTCTCATTTGCAGCTGTGATCGGTTTCTGCCTCATGGCTTTTGTGTCTGCCATCGAAACTGTTGGCGATGTTTCGGGCGTGACCAAAGGTGGTGCAGGTCGAGAAGCGACAGATGAAGAAATCTCGGGTGCTACTTACGCCGATGGTTTCGGTTCAGCGCTGGCCGGTGTATTCGGCGGATTGCCCAACACGTCGTTCAGCCAAAATGTCGGTCTGATCGCGATGACCGGCGTGATGAGCCGCCATGTCGTGACCATTGGTGCCTTGTTCCTGATCCTGTGCGGGTTGGTTCCCAAGGTCGGTGCAATCATCCGGACCATTCCAATTGAGGTGTTGGGCGGGGGCGTCATCGTCATGTTCGGGATGGTTGTGGCTGCGGGTATTTCGATGCTGTCTGACGTCGACTGGAACCGTCGCAATATGGTGATTTTTGCAATCTCGCTTTCCATCGGATTCGGGTTGCAGCTTGAACCCGATGCAGTTCAGCACTTGCCGGACACGCTGGGTATCCTGATGAAAAGTGGGTTGTTGCCTGCGGCGGTTATTGCCATCGTACTCAATCTCGTTCTGCCGGAAGAGCTTACGGACGAGGCCACAGAAGAAGTATCTGGTGGGATGTCCGGGCACGGTTCCGGTAGTTTGTCGGGGCACAAATAACCAAGCCGACGCCGGATCGCACACGCAATTGCGGGGCGCGGTCCGGCTATTGGGCAGCCATAAGGCGGGCCACGTCCAGCATGCGCGCCGAGAAACCCCATTCATTGTCGTACCAGCCAAAGACCCTCACCTGGTTTTCTCCGACCATTCGGGTTTCAGTGCCGGCGATGACTAGAGATTCCGAGCGTGCGCGAAGGTCGGACGAGACCAGCGGCATGTCTGTCCAGCCAAGGACCGGGGATGCAGCAACGGCCTCTTTCAGCGCCTCTTCAAAGGCATCCGCGCTCAGGCCCCGTTCCAGTGTCACTATTAGGTCCACGGCAGACACACTTGCTGTAGGAACGCGGACAGCCGCCCCAGAGATGCGCCCGGCCAGATGCGGCAGAACGACGTCTATCAAGTGCATGGCGCTCGATGTGGTGGGCACCATCGATAGGGCACCTGCACGTGAGCGGGCGAGGTCGCCGCGTGGGGCGTCTACCATGGGCTGACTATTGGTGTAGCAGTGGATTGTCGTCATGTGCCCTGCCGCAACACCGCCGATATCGTCGATGACCTTGACCAGCGGCACCAACCCATTGGTGGTGCAGGACGCGTTTGAAACGATCCGGGCGCTTCCCAATTGCTCCTCGTTGGCTCCGAGAACAATGGTGACATCGGCAGCAGGCGAAGGACCCGAGATCAGGACTTTGCCAGCCCCTGCGGTCAGACCACGGCGCGCAACGTCAGAGCTGCGGGCAATGCCTGTACAATCCAGCATCACGTCCACGCCCGACAGATCAACGCGAGTCAGATCGGCACTGTGCGTCATTGGGATCGTCCGCCCATCCACAATCAGCGCGGCATCCCCTTGGGACACATCACCGGGATAAGGGCCGAATGTGCTGTCGTACTTGAACAGGTAAGCGCATGTTTCCAGCGGAGCTATGTCATTGATCAGCACCAGCTCGATATCTGACCCTTGCGGCAAGGCCAGAACCTGCCGCAGGATCGTGCGGCCGATACGGCCGAATCCGTTAATCGCGAGTTTCATGCGCAAGCTATGGCAGGGTGGTCAGGCGACCTCAATGCCCTAACCGACGTTCTGTCAGTTGCAGCTGACCTGCGAAAAGAACTGGCCCGATATGTTCTGATACATGCTGGCCACGATCGGTTTGCACCCGGTTGCCTGCTGAATTGCGGCGATGGCCTGAAGCGTGCGCAAACGTGGCGGGGGGCCAAACGGGTTGAGGTTGTTGTTGTCACGCGTGGCGCGGTACACAACCGGCGCGTCAGAGACCTGTGTCACCGCCCAGGTGCGGCTCATGACGAACACGGACTTGGTCTCTTCCTTGGCGGAAAGGGGCGAGGTGAAAAGGGTCGCAGATGCGGCGATGGCCAGCAGGGCAGGGCGCAGTTTCATGGAACAATCTCCAATGCTTAAAATCAGAATTTGCTTGGATTTCAGCAAATTCCGGCGCGCGTGTGAAGCCCCGAAGCCACAAATTCACGGCACACCTTTGCGAGCCACCTGTTTACCTTAGGGCAAAGACAACGGCATGTGCCGATTGACGTCCTTATACAGCAGATACCGGAATCGCCCCGGACCACCTGCATAACAGGCTTGCGGGCAGAAGGCGCGCAACCACATGTAATCGCCCGCTTCAACCTCGACCCAGTCCTGATTGAGGCGATAGACGGCTTTGCCTTCCAGCACATAGAGCCCGTGCTCCATCACATGGGTCTCGGCAAACGGGATGACCCCGCCGGGTTCGAAATTGACGATGTTCACATGCATGTCATGGCGCAGGTCCTGAGGGTCGGCAAACCGCGTGGTCGACCAGCGGCCCTGTGTTCCCGGCATTTCGACCGGTGTCACGTCTCGCTCGTTGGTTATGATCGGATCGGGCAAAGGCAGCCCGGGCACCGACTGATAGGCTTTGCGGACCCAATGGAACCGGGCGACTGCGTCACCCGTGTTGTGCAATGCCCAGTCGCTTCCCGGTGGAATATAGGCATACCCCCCTGTTTCCAATACATGTTTTTCGGCATTCAGGGTTAAGGTGACAGCCCCCTCGACCACAAAGAGAACGGCCTGGGCCTGTGCTTCGGTTTCAGGCTGGTCGCTGCCACCGCCGGGTTGTACCTCCATGATGTATTGCGAGAACGTTTCGGCGAAACCACTGAGCGGACGCGACAGAACCCACAGGCGCGTGCCTTCCCAGAAAGGCAGGGAGCTGGTGACGATGTCGCGCATCGTGCCTTTGGGAATGACCGCATAAGCGTCCGTGAACATGGCGCGGTCGGTCAACAGTTGGTCCTGACCGGGATGGCCCCCGGTTGGGGCAAAATAGGTTGGGTTGGTCATCATGAGCCTCTGGGTCGTTTGTACGGCACTATGGGCGCAAAGACCGGGCGCAGATAGGTCCACCGGCGCGATAGGTTTGTTCGGGATAATTTGAAGGTCGACGTCAGGGGCTTGGCCCTGCAGCGGCAGCGGTATATCCTTGGACACAAATGATTTCAGTTCTGTGAGGCCGCTATGAAAGCCCAGTTTTTGCCCGCAATCGTCGCTTGTGGTGTTCTTTTGATGACCAGTTTGGCAGACGCCAAGCCCCTATCGCGAATCATTGCAGAGATGGGCTTGTCGCCTGCGGATTTCGAAGTGGTCAACGTAACCGCGAACACATTGCTGACCAGTGGTACGCCATCCGTGGGTCAGGAACGGGCCTGGAAAAATGACGACACCGGATCAAAAGGCACGATCCGGGTGCAAAATGTGCAGGGGAACTGCGTCAGCCTTCAACACATAATTCAGCCGGAAGGTGGGGATCAGAGCCGCGAGATCAGAACCCGCCGGTGCAATGACGGCAATGGCAACTGGATTCTCACGCCCTGATCTGCGGTACGGGCCTCAATAGCCCTGAGCTCGATCCACCTCATGCAGCAAGGGCGCGCCAGAGTTGAGCCGTTGAAAGTTCTCGGCGACGTCTGAAAGCGCGTCGCCCAGATGCCACCCCGAGACATGCGGTGTGATCGTCACGCCGGGATGGGCCCATAACGGGCTGCCCTGCGGCAGAGGTTCCACTGATGAAACGTCCAGCACGGCATGAGCCGGTGTGCCTTTGTCCAGCGCTTCGATCAGGGCGGCTTCGTCAATCAGATCCCCGCGCCCGGCGTTCAGCAACTGGCTACTGGGTTTCATCGACTCCAGCGTTTTTGCGTCGAACAAACCAACGGTTTGTGGTGTCGAAGGCAAAATAGCACACACATGATCGCATTGACCCAAAAGCTCGGGCAGGGTGTCTTGTCCATGCAGACAGGTCACACCTTCTATGGATTTTGGTGTGCGGCTCCAACCCATGACCTGAAATCCGATGGCCCGCAGCATCAAAGCGGTGCGGGCACCGATATGGCCCAGACCCAGAACACCTACGACTGTGTCGGGTGTAAAGATCGGCTCTCGCGGCGACCATTCCGACCGGGCTTGGGCGGCCTCATGGAACGCCATATGCCGTTGGCGGCGCAGGATGTAAGCCACAAACCACTCGGCGATACCCTGTGCCGGTGCATCTGGCTTTAGACGCGCGATGCGGACATGGGCTGGAAGGTCGGGATGGCTTACAATGGTTTCCACGCCCGCCCCCAACTTCTGAACAAGCCTCAGGTTCGGCAAGCGTGTGGGATGGTCGCTTTGCATATTGACCAAGGCCAACATCGTGATGTCTTCGGGGTTTCCAAGCGTTTCAGGGGTGCGGATATCCGCATCGGGTGCAGCAGCCTGCAATTTGGCGGCAATTTCACTGTCGCCTATCCAATCGGACAACCCGGTTTCGATCAACAACGCCATGCGCAGCTCCTGCTTTGATTTTGAAGTGGTGACGTCCCGTCACTGCGGTGGACAGGCTTGGGGCAGTTAAGCCATCCTTGCCGCGAAAGTATAGCCCCGTCTCGATGTACCAGGAGGATGCGTCCGTGAACATGTCATTTACCCTGCGCGAGGAAAATCGCGTTCTTCTGCAACGTGTTGCCGATATGATTCGGGATGAGGTCATGCCGTTGGAAGAAGAGTATCACGCCGAAATCAACAAGGGCGACCGCTGGCAGTACACACAGCGCCAAGCCGAAATTCTTGAAGGGCTAAAGGCCAAGGCCAAGGCGGCGGGGTTGTGGAATTTCTGGCTGACCGACAGTGACAAGGGATTTGGGCTGACCACCGTCGAATACGCCTATTTCGCCGAGGAGATGGGCAAGACCCCCCTGGGGGCCGAAGTGTTCAACTGCTCGGCCCCGGATACCGGAAATATGGAAGTTTTCGAACGCTACGGGTCTGAGAAGATGAAAGAGCAATGGCTGAAGCCTTTGCTCGAAGGTGAGATCCGGTCTGCCTATTTAATGACCGAACCTGATGTGGCCTCGTCTGACGCGACCAATGTGTCGATGTCCTGTGTGCGGGACGGGGATGACTATGTCCTCAATGGTGAAAAATGGTGGTCTTCGGGCGCGGGCGATCCGCGATGTAAAGTCTATATCGTGATGGTCAAAACCGGCGGCGACGAACAGCCCAAACACAAGCGGCAATCGATGATCGTGGTGCCTGCAGACGCTCCAGGGATCGAGGTTTTGCGCCCCATGCAGGTTTACGGACACGATGATGCACCACACGGCCACATGCATATCCGTTTCACCAACGTACGCGTTCCGGCCGAAAACATTCTGCTGGGCGAAGGGCGCGGGTTCGAGATTGCGCAAGGTCGCCTTGGGCCGGGCCGCATCCACCACTGTATGCGCGCCATCGGACAGGCCGAAAGCGCGCTGGAGCAGATGTGCAAACGGTCGCTGCAACGCGAGGCGTTTGGCAAGAAACTGGCGCAGCTCGGGGCCAATTACGACATTATTGCCGAATGCCGGATGGAGATCGAGATGGCCCGGTTGCTGTGCCTGAAAGCCGCTTGGTACATGGATCAGGGCGACGCGCGGGCAGCCGCACCTTGGATCAGCCAGATCAAGGTCGTTGCACCAAAAGTTGCGCTGAAGGTGATCGACGAAGCGGTACAGATGTTCGGTGCGAAGGGCATCAGTCAGGACACACCGCTTGCGACGGCCTGGACCCATGTGCGGACCCTGCGATTGGCCGATGGGCCAGATGCGGTGCATCGCCGTCAGGTGGCGCGGGCCGAGTTGAAGAAATATACGCAAGAAAAGATCTGAGGGGGCCTATGGCAGCAGCGCTCGATTTCGCCGACAAGACCTATTTTCATCAACGAGAAGACGGGGCGTTTGTCGGCAACGATCCCGCACGTGGTCCATGGTCTGCCGATCACTGCCATGCAGGGCCAGTGAGTGGTTTGATCGTGCGGGCGGCGGAAACCGAAGTCGGTCCGGAAAAGATGCTGACCCGTCTGACTGTCGACCTGCTGCGCCCTCTGCCGTTGGCCGGTTTGCGGGTTGCAGCGGAAACCACGCGCCACACAAAGACACTGGCCACCACGCGGGTTACGGTACACGACCTGAACGACACGCTCTGTGCTACGGCCTCGACCATGCACCTGGTGCGTCGTGATCTTGGACCGGTTGCCAATGTGAAAACCACCGCGCCCCGGATCGAGGATACAGTCGACGGCCCGTTTCCAATTGGTGAGATTCGTCACGACCTGCCCGGTTTTGCCCATTACAGCGACATTCGGTATCCGACAGGCGGCAAGCAGGGGGCCGGGCCCAAAACGGTGTGGATGCGGACCCCGCTTCTTTTACAGGGTGAAGTGCAATCGCCCATTCAGGCCCTTTGTCCGCTGGCCGATTGCGGCAACGGCATTTCGTGGAACGCGCCGACGTCGGAAATGGGTTTCATGAACACGGACCTGACCGTAAATATTCACCGCGAGCCAATTTCCGATTGGTTGGCCACAAACTCGGTCTCGCATTGGCAGCCGTCGGGCATCGGGATGTCACAATCGGTGCTTTATGACACGCAAGGTCCCGTTGGCACGGCGTTGCAGACGCTGGTGCTGTTTCCGCCGGGATGACACTCGGCCGGTTTTTGCAGTTTGATGGCAAAAGCCGTTGCCGCGGTGGACAGCCGGACCTATCTTGCGTTCATGCGATGGTTGTTCACAGTTATATCCTGCTGCCTGCCGATCCCGGCCATGGCCCACCCACATGTCTTTATCGACACCGGGCTTGAATTCATCGTGGATGAAAGTGGTCAACTGACCCATATCCGCGTGACATGGGCCTATGATGAGCTGTTTTCCCTGCTGCAACTGGAAGATATGCGGCTGGATCAGGATGGCGACGGTGTGTTGACCGAAAGCGAAGAAAAGTTTCTGGCCGGGTTCGATGCGCAATGGATCGAGGGATATAATGGCGATCTTGTTGTGACTTCCGGCGGAATGCCGGTCACGCTGTCCGGCCCGCTTTCGCCAAGTGCCACAACCGAGGATGGCCGCATCGTCACCACCCATCTGCGTGCGGTTGAAGGCGGTTCAGTTCCCGCCAGCGCCTTGTCCGCAAAAGCTTTTGATGAGACCTATTACACTGCCTACGAAGTGACACGCCCTGTCATCGTCACAGGCCCCGCCACCTGCCAGACGGAGCGTTTCGACCCCGATATCGATGGCCAGTTGGCGCAAATGCAAGCCTTCCTGCTGACGCTGGATGCAGATTACGATCTTGAGGAAAACGACATTCCCCTGGTCGGAGAAAACTTTGCCACCGAGATTCGCGTTTCATGTCCCGCTACCTGATTGTTCCGGTCGCGCTTGCGTGTGGGTTGCTTCTTTGGTTTTGGGGAAGCGGCGGGTTTGACTCCCTTGCGGCTTGGGCCGCGGGTGAGCAACGCGAATTTCAGAACCAGATCGCCCGCTCGCTGCGTGCCGCACGCGCCGAACAGCCTGAGGCCGTCGCCACGCTGCTGACTGTATGTTTCGCCTATGGCTTTTTTCATGCCATCGGCCCCGGTCACGGTAAGGTTCTGATCGGCGGGTACGGGCTGGGTCGACGCGTGGCTTTCTGGCGGCTGTCAGCGATAAGCGTGCTGTCCAGTCTAGGGCAAGCCGTGACAGCCATAGTTCTGGTCTATGCCGGGGTATTGGTGTTTCAGATGTCCCGCCAAAGCCTTGTGGGCGCGACCGAGCAGGTCATGGCCCCAATCAGTTATGGCGCGATTGCTTTGATCGGGCTGTGGCTGGTGTTCCGAGCTGTGCGTAGTTTTGCGCGGCGTCAAAAAAGCCAGGCAACGCATGATCACGACCATGCTCACGACCACCAACATAGTCATGACCATCACCACGACCACGATCATGCACATCACCATGATGACGGTGTCTGCACGGATTGTGGTCATCGGCATGGACCAACGGCAGAAGAGGTCGCAAATGTGGGCACTCTGCGCGAGGCCATGATCCTTATTGCAGGTATTGCCGCGCGGCCCTGTACAGGTGCTTTGTTCGTGCTGATCCTGACCTGGCAGATGGGCATTGCAATGGTAGGTGTCGCCGGGGCTTTTGCTATGGCGCTGGGCACGGCCACAGTAACCACGCTGGTCGGCTGGACTTCCTTCGGTTTGCGTGGAGGGCTACTGGCTTCAGCCTCGGCCACACGCTTTGCTTCGGTTCTGGCCCCGACCATCGAACTGGTCGCTGGTCTTGTCATTGCAGTGATTGCCGGCGGTTTGCTGATGCGCGCGATTTAGTCGAACACGGGCTCCGGGTAGCCAACACGCGCCAGATACAGCCCCTGCGGTGGGCAGACCGGTCCGCACGCTGCGCGGTTTTCAGCTTTCAATGCGTCGCGCACGTCCTCGGGTGTCCAAGCACCGGCGCCGACACGCTCCAGAGTACCCACGAAACTGCGTACCTGGTTGTGCAGGAAAGATCGGGCGCGCACGTGGAAATGGATCTCGGGGCCGGAAAAGCCCGGAACCTGCTCGACCCGCAATTCATCCAGAGTTTTTACGGGGCTCGCCGCTTGACAGATCGAAGACCGGAACGTGGTGAAATCATGCCGTCCCAGCAGCATGTTTGCCCCGTCCTGCATCGCATCGACATCCAAGTGATGGTTGATCCGCCAGACCTGCCCCCGGTCATGCGTTGCCGGGGCGCGGCGCATCAGGATGCGGAACAGATATTGCCGTTCAACCGCTGAAAAGCGTGCATGCCAATCCTCATCGACCCGAGCGGCCTTCACAATCGCCACAGGCTGCGGTTTGAGGTGATAGTTCAGTGCCTCGGACAGGCGGAACGGGTCCCATTCCTTGGCCATGTCGCAATGGGCAACCTGACCAAGCGCGTGAACCCCGGCATCGGTGCGCCCTGCGGCGGCGATTGTGTGCGCGCCCGGCTGAATACGCGACAGAGCCTCTTCAATGGCCCCCTGAACGGACGGCTGATCCTTTTGCCGCTGCCATCCGGCAAACGGTTCCCCTTGGTATTCAACTTTCAACGCGTATCTGGGCATGCGTCGCTGGTACAGCGCAGCGCGGGAACGGGCAAGAGGGCGAAAGCGCTGGTATGTGCCGCACCCTCTACCTATCTAGGGTAAAACGAAAATTGCGGGGCGACAGTTTGGTCATCTCATCACTGGCAGACAGTCTTGTGCGTGGCGTCGAAACCATCGGCGACAGCGTGTCCGAGACGTTTTTCGAGCCGGTCATCCGTCTGGGTGTCACCGGGCTGGCGCGATCGGGTAAGACGGTTTTCATCACCTCGCTCGTGGCCAACCTGCTGGATCGGGGCCGCATGACCGGCCTGACCGCGCAGCAAGAAGGGCGGATCAACGCCGCTTATCTGCAACCACAGCCGGACGATACGGTGCCCCGGTTCGATTATGAAACCCACCTGTCCGCTCTGACCGGCCCCACGCCGCATTGGCCGGACAGCACCCGCGCTGTGTCCGAATTGCGTTTGTCGTTCAAAGCGCGCCCCGCAGGGTTGCTTGCCGGGTTGCAGGGGCCACGAACAGTGCATCTGGACATCGTGGATTATCCCGGTGAATGGCTGCTGGATCTGGCCCTTTTGGACAAATCCTACGAAGATTGGTCGCAGGAAACACTGACGCGCATCGAGACACGTGCCGAGGCCGCCGAGTACCTCGCGCAGGTAAAGGCCACAGACCCGTCCGGCGCGCATGACGAGCCGACGGCGCAAGCTCTGGCGTCATCGTTTACGGCATATCTCAATCAGGCGCGTGACGCCGGTTTTTATGACTGCACCCCGGGGCGGTTTCTGTTGCCTGGGGATCTGGCGGGCTCACCGGTGCTTACCTTTGCGCCTTTGGCTCTGTCCGGTCCGTCACGCCGTAAAACTCTTCAGCGTGAGATGGAGCGGCGATTTGAAGCCTATAAGTCTCAGGTGGTAAAACCCTTTTTTCGTGATCATTTTTCGCGCATCGACCGGCAGGTGGTTCTGGTCGACGCGCTGGGCGCGATCCACAAAGGCCCGCAGGCGGTTGAGGATATGCGCCGCGCGATGGCCGATATCCTTTCGGCTTTTCGTCCGGGCAGGAACGCGTGGCTCAGCCGGTTGCTGTTGGGCAAGCGGGTCGAACGCATCCTGTTTGCGGCGACTAAAGCCGACCATTTGCACCACACACAACATCCCCGCATGACGGCAATCATCGAAGCGTTGACACGCGAGGCACGAGACCGTGCGAATTTCGCAGGGGCGCAAACGGCAGCTCTGTCGTTGGCTTCGCTGCGTGCTACGACCGAAGAAATGCGCAGGCACAACGGGGTGGAGTTGCCATGCGTGAGGGGCACCTTGTTGGACAGCGGGAAACAGGCTGCGTTCTATCCCGGCGAATTGCCTGAAGACCCAGCGCATCTTTTGGGTCCGGCGCGAAATGGGGCGGACAGTTGGTTGGATGAGGATTATGGGTTCATGGCATTTGCCCCTGCGCATCTGACCCTGAAACCAGGCGATGGACCGCCGCATATCCGTCTGGATCGCGCAGCTCAGTTTCTGATCGGAGACAGGTTGTGACCGTTATCTTGCGTCCTGCACGTACCACAGATGCCGGTGCCATCGGGACAATCCTGCACGGTTTCACTTTGGAAAATGACTGGATGCCAAATCTGCACAGTTGCGCTGAAACCATCGCCTTTTGTGGTAAAATGATCGATCAGGATTGGGTAACTGTTGCGGAAAGTGACGTGGGCGTGGTCGGATTTCTGGCGCTGAACGAAACGGAGATCAACTCACTCTACCTGCACATGCAGGCGCGCGGGCAAGGGATCGGGCGGCAACTGCTGGATCGCGCGAAATCCCGTCAAACCCGGCTTAGCTTGTATGCGTTTCAGGCCAACACAGGCGCGTGTAAATTTTATCAGCGCAACGGCTTTGCCGAAGCAGCGCGCAGCAATGGCGCGGATAATGACGAAAACCTGCCGGACATTAAATTTGTCTGGCGCAGCAAAGGTATGACCCATGGCTAAGGGCCCGGTTCTGATCGATCTTGAAGCGGATGAGCCTGCTGCTGATGTTGCGCAGGCCCCTCCGGTGCCAGACGTCGCGCAACCTCAGGGGCAGGCGATGCAGAGCGCTGCAAGGCTTGCCGCCCGAAAACCATCCGGCTTGGCGCGTTGGTTTTGGGGGCTGGCTTTGGCTGTTGTTGGCGCGGCAATCTCTGTTGCAGCTTGGGATTTTGCGACTTCACTGGTGGCGCGGACGCCAGTTCTGGGGTGGGTCGTAGTTGGCTTGCTGGCGGCATTGGTGCTGGTTGGATTGATCATTGCGATCCGCGAATTGGCAGCTTTGGGGCGATTGTCGCGGGTCGACGGAATGCGCCGCGCGGCGGATACGGCTTTGGCGGATGCCGATCTGGCACAGGCCCGTGTTGTTACCAATCGTCTGATCACCTTTTATAAAGGCCGGGAAGAGACCCGCTGGGGCCGCGACCGACTGGCAGAGCGTATGGGGGATCAATTTGATGCCTCGGCTTTGCTGAGCCTTGCCGAAGATGAACTGCTGGCTCCGCTGGACGAAGCCGCCAGCCGCGAGGTTGAGGCCGCAGCCCGGCAAGTTGCAACTGTGACCGCCTTAGTCCCATTGGCTTTGGCAGATGTTGTGACCGCACTGGCCGCGTCACTTCGGATGATCCGTCGGGTCGCGGAAATCTATGGCGGTCGGGCCGGTACTCTTGGCAGTTGGCGCCTGACCCGTGCCGTTTTTGTACATCTGGTCGCCACAGGGGCTGTGGCCGTCGGCGACGATCTTCTGGAGCCTGTTCTGGGCGGGTCCGTTCTCAGCAAACTGTCCCGCCGGTTTGGAGAGGGCCTGGTGAACGGGGCGCTGAGCGCGCGTGTGGGCGTCGCCGCGATGGAGGTTTGCCGCCCGCTGCCATTCTCTGAACGGCACAAACCGTCAACGCGCGGTATCATCAAACGCGCTCTGCAAGGCCTGTTTTCCAAGGGTTGATCCAAAGCAAAGCGTCAGTGCCCGCCCTTCGCCACACTAGGAGTGTCGGAGGAGCCAGCCATGACGGATCACGGTCACAGCCCACAGGAAATCGCCGAGCGGATCAATGCACCACCAGGTCGAGGTGTGTTGCGCGATGTTGTTTATGGCGGCATCGACGGATCCGTCACCACCTTTGCGATCGTCGCAGGCGTCGCGGGGGCAGGGCTTTCCCCGTTTGTTATCGTCGCGCTGGGTTTGGCGAATGTGCTGGCTGACGGGTTTTCCATGGCTGCGGGCAATTATTCGGGCACTAAGGCTGAACTTGACAACATTCGACGCATCCGCGCGGTCGAGGAACGCCACATAGCTTTGTACCCGGATGGCGAGCGGGAGGAAGTGCGCGAAATCCTTGCCCAAAAGGGGCTGTCGGGCGACGTTTTGAACGAAGCTACGGCAGAGATTACATCGAGTCATGAAAATTGGATCAACCTGATGATCGAGGGTGAATATGGATTGGGCAGTGTTGACCCGCACCCGATGAAGGCAGCTTTGGCCACGTTTTTTGCGTTTCTTGTGGCCGGGATGATCCCCTTGCTGCCTTTCCTTGCCTCGATTCCGAACGCATTTGTGATGTCTGCCTGGATGACCATGGGGGTCTTTTTCGCAATCGGCGCGCTCAAAAGCCGATGGTCGCTGGCCCCTTGGTGGCGATCGGGAATGGAGACGCTGTTGATCGGCGGGCTGGCCGCATTGATCGCCTACCTGGTCGGGTCTCTGTTCCATCCATAGTTGTCGCAGCAGGGGTGTTGCTGCCGCCGGGCGCTCTCCGGCAGCGTAGACTTGTCTGAAACGGGTGTATGGGTCAGCCAAGCCGCGGCTTTCCTGACTGTTATTGCTCGCCTTCTCAAGATAGCCTAGCCACAAGACAAAGATCGGAGACCGCGTTGGAATCGCTACTTGTTCTTGTTGGGCTGATTGTTCTGGCAATCCCGGTGACTCTGGTTGTGCTGGTGGTCGGGCAGACCCGATTGCGTCGTCGCGTAGCAGATTTGGAGGCGCAGATTTCAACCCTGTCTTCAGCTGATACGGTGGTTTCTGAGGGGCCGTTAGAAAAGGTGCCTGATCCACAGTCGGAAGCTGAACAGGAACCCCGCAGGCCCGCCCCATGGGCCGCGCCCAAAAGGCCAGCAGAAGAAACTTTGGTTGGAACGGCGGATGTGACTTCATCGGCCATCGTATTCACTCATGACCGGTTTACAGCGTTCGGCGATTGGCTGCGCGAGAACTGGTTTTATGCGGTCTCAGCCGTATCGCTGGCTTTGGCCGGGATATTTCTTGTGCAATACGGCGTCGAAAACGGATTGCTGCCTCCTGCTGCCAGGGTTCTGGCTGCACTTGGGTTCGGTTCGATTCTGATCACTGCGGGTGAAGCCTTGCGTCGGAAATTCGGCGATGATGAGGACGCGACCACCGCCTATTTACCATCGGTCTTTTCTGGGGCAGGGCTTGTTACCCTTTTCGGGGCCATTCTGGCGGCGCGTCAGCTGTACGACCTGATCGGTGCCGAGGCGGCGCTGGCGGGGATGGTCGCGGTCGCCGTGATCGGCCTTGTTCTGGGGTGGTTCCATGGCCCGCTGTTGGCCGCGGTTGGCCTGATCGGCGCATTTTTGGCCCCATTTCTGGTTGGCGGAGCGTCCGAGGATCCCTCGTGGCTTTATGCCTATTTCCTGCTGGTTGCCGTTTTGGGGCTTGGCATCGACACAGTCCAGCGCTGGGCTTGGGTGTCCGTTCTGACCGTGTTTGGAGCCTATTCGGCGAACCTTCTGCTGGTAGCAGGCGCGCCAAACACGGAACCGGGTTATCTGGTCGCCACATTGATACTGGCGCTTTTGGTGATCGCCATTCCTGCGCGGCGCGTCTGGCCGGATCATTCAGGGCCCATGGTCTCTCAGATGATCCGCTATCCAAAGGCGCGCCCATGGCCGGATTTTCCGACCCGATTGGCCGCCGGGGCCATTGCAGTAAGTTCGGCGATTTTGGCCTGGCATTGGGCCGACACGGAAACTGAGTTCTGGCTTGGTGTTACTTTACTGTCCGCACTTGTGCTGGCCCTGCTTCTTTGGGCTAAGGATGCACCTGCGCTTCAGGACCTGACCGTCCTGCCGGCCGTCGGGCTTGTGTTTAACGTCCTGATGCACGGGCTTGACCAAGGCGCAGCTTTTCTAGGCTTTGCAGCCACCTATGCGGAAACGGCTGAGGCCGACTATCCGATGGTCGTCACGGTGCTGGTCGCCTTGGGGGCTTTGATCTCAATCCTAATGGCGTGGCGGTCTGCGAAAGCAACCCAGTTTCGCGCCATCTGGGCCGGAGGGGCGGCTCTGTTTGCCCCGGTAATGGCTATCGGGCTGGAGGTCGGCTGGCATCCGGCTTCTGTGATCGGGGCCTACCCCTGGGCCTTGCACGCGGTTGCGGTGGCCGTCCTGATGGTGGTGATTGCGGAACGTTTTGCACGGGTTGACGGAGAGGATCGGATGCGTGCTGCGTTGGCCACTTTGTCTGCGCTGTCTTGTCTGGTCTTTGCCTGCGTCATCGTGCTCAGCGCGGCGGCACTGACGGTGGCGCTGGTGGCAAGCGTCGTGGCGGCGGCGGCTCTGGATCGCAGGTTCACTTTGCCCCCGATGAGCTGGTTTATCTGGGCCGGTGTCTTCACTGTCACCGTTCGACTGGTGCTTGATCCGGGGCTGGATTGGGCAAATTCGGCTCCGGTGCTCGAGATGACATTGGTTTACGGCTCGGCCACGGTGGGGTTTGTGGCGGGTTGGTGGGTGCAGCGCCCCTTGCAGCGCCCAGTGGTGTCATTGCTGCTGGAAAGCGCAGCGTGGGCGACAGGTGGCATTCTGCTGTCCCTGTTGCTGCTGCGCTGGCTTGAAGGGTTTGGCGAAGGCGGCGCCGACAACAGCCATTGGGCTCTGGGACTGCTGGCGGTCATCTGGCTGCTGCTGGCTTTTGCTCAGGTTCAGAGATTTGAGCTGGGCGGTAAGCTGAACTATGCGCGTTACGTGTTGGCGGTTTTTTTTGCCGCGCATGGTCTGTTCTATCTCATGCTTGCCGTGTCCGAGCAAAACCCGCTGTTGAATCCAAATGCTGATCCGGTGCTCGGTCTGCCGGTTTTCAACACGCTTGCCATTGCGTATCTGCTGCCCGCGCTGGTTATCGCCGGGTCCGCTTGGCGGATCAAAGACATGCCCAACCAGATCACGATGACAAGCTATGTGGCGGCAGGGGGGCTTGCGGCCATGTGGTTGGGTTTGACAATCCGCCACGTCTGGCAGGGCTCTGCGGGCATGTTTGAAGGAAACGGCGTCACACAGCCCGAGCTTTACACCTATACGCTGGTTCTGCTGCTGATCGGATCTGCGCTGTTCTATCAATCTTTAGCCCGCGGATCGGACCTGATGCGGAAGGCGGGCCTCGTTGTGATCGGGTTGGCTGTTGCCAAGGTCTTTCTGATCGACATCGCAGGGCTAGGCGGGTTGATCCGGGTCTTCTCGCTGCTTGCGCTTGGCCTTGCGCTGGCTGGTCTGGCATGGCTGAACCGCTGGGCCAAACTGCGCCATTCGCCGCATGAGGCAGAACCTCTGGACCATTAGGCGCGGGCGTCTTATAAGCCCGCCATGCATGACCGTTTGGCCATCATTATTCGAATTATATCCCCGGCGCTCTGACCCTCTGAGACGCCGGGCAAAGGTGTTTGAGAACTCGCACCGACCGCTTCGATCCTAGTACGACCAGATCATCCAAAGGACGCCCCCAATGTGCGCCGACACGATCCAGACACCTGATTACAAAGACACGCTGAAACTGCCCAAAACCGAATTCCCCATGCGCGCTGGCCTACCCAAGCGCGAACCCGCATGGCTGGAACGGTGGGAGACCATCGGCGTCTATGACCGCCTGCGCGAGAAACAAGGCCGCACGCCCTTTACCCTGCATGACGGGCCCCCCTATGCGAACGGCCACCTGCATATCGGCCACGCGCTGAACAAGACCATCAAGGACATGATCGTGCGCAGCCATCAGATGATGGGTTTCGACGCGCGTTACGTGCCCGGCTGGGACTGCCACGGCCTGCCGATCGAATGGAAGATCGAAGAACAATACCGCAAGAAGGGCAAGAACAAGGACGAGGTGAACATCGTCGACTTCCGGCAGGAATGCCGCAAGTTTGCCGAGGGCTGGATCGATATCCAGCGCGAAGAGTTCAAGCGCCTGGGCATCACCGGTAACTGGCCTGATCCCTACATCACCATGGACTATCACGCCGAGGCTGTGATCGCGGATGAGTTCATGAAGTTCCTGATGAACGGTACGCTTTATCAGGGCTCGAAGCCCGTAATGTGGTCGCCGATCGAAAAAACCGCTCTGGCCGAGGCCGAGGTCGAGTATCATGACAAGGAAAGCTTCACCATCTGGGTGAAGTTCAAGGTTGTGAATGCAGGTGATCTGGATGACGCGTTTGTCGTAATCTGGACAACGACCCCATGGACCATGCCGTCGAACAAGGCAGTCGTGTACGGCAAAGACATCTCTTACGGCCTGTACGAAGTCACCGGCGCGCCAGAGGAATGCTGGGCTGCAGTAGGCGACAAGTTCCTGCTGGCCGACAACCTGGCTGCTGACGTTCTGGGTCGCGCGCGTCTGAACGACGACCAATGGACCCGTGTCCGTGACGTGACAGCAGATGAGCTGGAAGGCGTTCAACTGACCCATCCGCTGGCCGGGGCCGAAGGCGGCAATGGCGAATGGGACGACATCCGCGATTTTCGCGCTGCTGAGTTTGTGACCGATACCGAAGGGACCGGCTTTGTTCACTGCGCGCCGTCGCACGGAATGGAGGAGTTCGAGCTGTATCGTGACTTGGGGATGCTGGAACAGGTTATCACTTATAACGTGATGGACGATGGCAGCTTCCGCGCTGATTTGCCCTTCTTTGGCGGCAAATACATCCTGTCGCGTAAGGGCGGCGAGGGCGACGCGAACAAAGCCGTCATCGACAAGCTGGCCGAAGTTGGCGGGCTGCTGGCGCGTGGCAAGATCAAGCACAGCTATCCTCATTCATGGCGCTCGAAAGCTCCCATCATCTACCGTAACACACCGCAGTGGTTTGCCTCGGTTGACCGTAAGCTGGACGATGGCATGGGCGAGATGGGTGATACCATCCGTGAACGGGCCCTGCGGTCCATCGACGAGCTGGTGAAATGGACGCCGCAAACCGGCCGTAACCGCCTCTATTCGATGATCGAAGCGCGCCCGGACTGGGTTCTGTCCCGTCAGCGCGCCTGGGGCGTGCCGCTGACCTGCTTTACCAAGAAAGGTGCTCTGCCCACCGACGTGGATTATCTGCTGCGCAACGCGGACCTGAACGCGCGCATCAAGGCTGCGTTCGAGAAAGACGGCGCAGATGTCTGGTACACCGACGGCTTCAAAGAAAAGATCCTCGACGGCATCGCCAACCCGGACGACTACGATCAGGTTTTCGACGTGCTGGACGTGTGGTTCGACTCGGGCTCGACCCACGCATTTGTTCTGCGCGATCGTGAGGATGGCACCGAGGACGGTATCGCCGATGTCTACATGGAAGGCACTGACCAGCACCGCGGTTGGTTCCATTCGTCCATGCTGCAGGCTTGCGGCACCAAGGGTCGCGCGCCGTACCGCAACGTGGTGACCCACGGCTTCACGCTGGATGCCAAGGGCAACAAGATGTCCAAATCGCTGGGCAACACGATTGTGCCCGAAGAGGTCGTCAAGCAATACGGTGCCGATATCCTGCGTTTGTGGGTGGCGCAGACCGACTATACCGCCGACCAGCGGATCGGGCCTGAGATCCTGAAAGGCACCGCCGACAGCTATCGCCGTCTGCGCAACACCATGCGGTTCATGCTGGGCTCATTGGCCGACTTCACCGAAGCGGATCGGGTCGAGCCCGAGGAGATGCCGCGTCTGGAGCGCTGGGTCCTCAGCCGTCTGGCCGAACTGGATGAGCAGGTGCGTAAGGGCTACGCGTCCTTCGACTTCCAGGGTGTATTCAGCGCCGTGTTCACGTTTGCCACAGTTGATCTGTCGTCTTTCTACTTCGACGTCCGCAAAGATGCGCTGTATTGCGACGGTGACAGCCTGCGTCGCCGCGCCGCGCGTACCGTGTTGGGCATTCTGTTCCATCGCCTGACCACATGGCTGGCTCCGGTTCTGGTGTTCACCATGGAAGAGGTGTGGCTGGAACGCTTCCCGGGCGATGACAGCTCGGTCCATCTGGTGGATTTCCCGGAAACACCTGCCGACTGGCGTCACGCCGAGTTGGAAGAGGCCGTGGCCAAAGTGCGACGCGTTCGCCGCGCGGTGACCGCTGCGCTGGAAGTTCAGCGCCAGGACAAGGTCATCGGATCCAGCCTCGAAGCCGCGCCGATCGTTCATGTCGAGGATCAGGAGACCCGTGATCTGCTGGCAACCTTTGACGTGGATGATCTGTGCATCACTTCCGGATTGGCGGTCTCGGGTGATCCTGCCCCGGCCGAGGCGTTCCGCGTGCCCGAAATCGAAGGTGTCGCGGTGGTCTTTGAAAAAGCCGAAGGTGAGAAATGTCAGCGGTGCTGGAAAATCCTGCCCGACGTGGGCCGCCACACGCATCCGGGTGTATGCAGCCGCTGTAACGACGCGCTTGGTTAACACTTACCCCCAGCCCATCGGCTGGGGGTTTTTCTTTCCCTGCTTGCAACAGCTTTGGTGATCTGAAACGCTGCGCCTATGCCGATGATTGCCGTGGAAACCCAATTTGGATGTCTGGGTGTCGAAGAAACAGACGGAGCCCTCACGCGCCTGGTCTGGGATGGCCGGGATGTGGGAGAACCGACGGATTTGTTGCGTGAAGCCGCCGCGCAATTGAAAGCGTATGACGCCGGGGAATTGGACCGGTTTGACCTTCCTTACCGCGTTGCAGGGTCTGACTTCCAGCGACAGGTCTGCGATCTGATGTATGCGATTCCTCTGGGCGAAACGCGTACTTACGGAGATATCGCCAAAGAGCTTGGGCAGCCTGCGCAACCTGTAGGGCAGGCTTGCGGTGCAAACCCCATTCCGGTGATCATTCCCTGCCACAGGGTGCTCTCAGCAAATGGTCTTGGTGGCTTTTCCGGCGCCGGCGGGGTCGAGACCAAAGTGGCCCTGTTGCGCCATGAGCGCGCAGCCGGGCTTTTGATCTGATCCGTGAAATTCGGTTGCAATCCGTCAACGGCGGGCACACCATATACGTGTTGTTGAATTTGAAGGACCGCATTGCATGACCACGGATCAAGATCGCGCCGCCCGAAAGAAGGCCATAATTGACAGGTTGATGTCACTTGAAGCGCAAGAACTTGCAACGGCGCAGGCGCATTACGATGCGTTTTTGAAGGACGCTCAACTGGATGATCGGGAAGGTCACGACAAGGATGACCTCGCCGCTTCACGCGAAAACGCTGACTTGGCGGCTGCGTTTGACGCTCCTGTGCATGCACACCACGCCAAGATTGACGTGATTGAAAACACCGACTTCGGTCTGACCGACACGGTTCAGCCCGGCGCAGTGATCAAGTTCAACAATCGCAGATTTGTTGTATGCGTTTCGACCACCCGGTTCGAGGTGGATGGAAAGACCTATATGGGCATTTCAACACAAAGCCCGATTTATCTGGCCATGGTGGGCCTGCAAGAGGGTGATGTCTTTACCCATAACGGCACCGAGTTCGAGGTGCAGGACGTCATGTAGCTCGACTATCGGCAGCGCTGCGTCAGGCGTGGCGCTGCGGTATGATTTGTTGCGCGATGCCTGCAAAGGTCAGATACAGGCTGGTGATCACCAGCCCCCAATGCGCCCAGCTTTCGGGATGAAAATCGACCCAGGCCGCCCAACCGGCAAAGAACGTCCAGGCCAGAGCCATGGGCAGGGTCAGGCCGCGCCAACGCTCGGTGCGCACGGGATGGACAAACTTGAGGGGCAGGAACATCGCAAGCGACAGCAGTGTCACCAACAGCAGAATAATCCAGAAATTCGGTTCGAGCGCGAAGATCACGATAACGAACATGTTCCAGCATCCGGGGAAACCTGAAAAGGAGTTGTCCTTGGTCTTCATCCGGGTGTCCGCGAAATACATCGCGCTGGCAAAGGTTATGACGATGATCGCAAACCACCCGGTCCAGCCGTCCATCAGCCCGGACTTGAACAGGGCAAAGGCCGGGATGAACACATAGGTCAGGTAGTCAATGATCAGATCCAGCAGCACGCCGTCAAATTCGGGCGCGTTCTTTTTGACATGATAATGACGCGCCAGAGGGCCGTCGATCCCGTCCACAATGAATGAGACAACCAGCCAAAGATACATAAGGCTCCATTTCTCTTCGACGGCAGCCAGCATGGCGAGCATGGCAAAAACGGCGCCAGTTGCAGTGAAGAGATGGACGGAAAGAGCTTTGAATCTGAGTGTCATGCACGCGTCATGACTGATGCACGCCTGAGATGCAAACCAAAAGCCACGCGGTTTTGATGCATGTGTGTGTCAGGCTTTGGGGTGCGCGCGGTTGTAGACTTCCATCAATCGCGCTGTGTCCACGGCAGTATAGGCTTGTGTGGTTGAAAGCGACGCGTGTCCCAAAAGTTCTTGAATGGCGCGCAAGTCGCCTCCCGCCGAAAGAAGGTGCGTGGCAAAGCTGTGTCGCATGGCGTGGGGTGTTGCGGTTGCAGGCAGGCCCAGTTGCATTCGGGCTTTCGCCATGACGCTCTGTATCGCACGTGGGTTCAACGCCCCGCCGCGGACGCCGCGAAACAAGGGTGCGTCAGGGGCCTGCGGGTGAGGGCACAGCTGCACGTACCGGTCGACGGCTTCCTGAGCAGCGGGCAAAACGGGAACGACCCTCTCTTTGTCGCCCTTTCCGATGATACGCAAGCTTGCAGGTAAAGGTGCGTCAGCACCGGTCAATGACAGCGCCTCGGATATGCGCAGCCCGCACCCGTAAAGCAACGTCATCACTGCCACGTCCCGCGCGGCGACCCAATCTGAAGTGGATTGCACCTCGACCGTGTCGATCATGGCGCGGGCAGCGTCTTCGGCAAGGGGGCGGGGCAGTTTCTTGGTGAACTTTGGTGCGCGTGTGGACAAAACAGCAGTGGGTTCAAAGCCTTCACGTTCGGCCAGCCAGCGGTAAAAGCTTTTGACGGCCGAGAGTTTGCGAGCGAGTGATCGTGCACCAACATCACCGCTGCGTTGATCTGCCATCCAGGCGCGCATGTCCGATACGGTGATCCGTTCCAGTGCTTTCAATCCTTGCCGTTCGGCATGGTGCAGCGTCATGAACGACAGGAACTCGGTCACATCGCCACGATAGGCGGTTTGCGTATTCTCGGACCGTCCCGCCAGCGCACCCAAGCCGTCCAGCCAATGCTGCAGCGCATCGCGGCAGGCGGGTGAAATCAGGCTCACGACAGCCAGTGGCGCATCGAGCGTTCGAACACGCCGGCGAAAAAGCTTAAAAGGTCGGTGCCGAGCTGTGGTGTGAAATGCCGAGGGTCACGCGCACCCATGACAATCATTCCCGGCAGGCGGCCAGGACCGAGGTTAAGCTTCAGGCAGGCTTCGGAGCGCAATTGATCTGCAAGCGCGCCAAA
The DNA here is from genome assembly GCF_013110775.1 of Ruegeria sp. HKCCD7296. Classification (NCBI taxonomy): domain Bacteria; kingdom Pseudomonadati; phylum Pseudomonadota; class Alphaproteobacteria; order Rhodobacterales; family Roseobacteraceae; genus Ruegeria; species Ruegeria sp. HKCCD7296. Next base: position 167,317 of record NZ_WVRF01000007.1, on the reverse strand, counting down.
AATGCGGCGGTTGGGTTGATGGACCTCGCGCAGAGTGACGTCGCGGGCGGGACCGCCGCGATCAATGGTCAGGTACTGGTCGATGAAGCCGGGTTCGGCAATTGTCAGAACGCCGCCCAGCTTGTCGACGGCTGGATCGTCCTGAACCACTGTTGTTTCCAGAACCAAAGTGATGTGATCAACACGCAAAATATCTGCCACGTCCGCACCAAGCGCGCGTAGGAAATCTTCGAATTCAACGGGCTCCAACAGGCGCAGAATCGCACGATGCACTTGATTGGTGCCTGCCAGGTTCTCATAAGCCGCCGCAATGACAGACCGGTGGGTGTCTTCCAGCCGGTCCAGCCGCGCTTCGAGACGTTGCATGGCGATGCCGCGCAGATCGATCACATTGTCGCCGCGTGCGCGTTCATTGGCGCTGACCAGCGCCTGCATCAGGTCCTTGTCATCCAGCACGACGTCAGGCTCAGCCAGAATCGCCGCGCGGAGGTTATCCTCGAGTTTGGGGTTGCTGCTCATGTCCCGTCCGGTCTTTTTTTGTTGAGCGGCTTATAACATACCAGACCGGTTTTGCCTTGGGAAAAATGCACGCAAAGGTGGATTTCCTTGAGTGCTGTGGCGATGAGGCTCTCGCCCCTCATGCTTGATCACAAATCAGGCATAGGGCCGTTGGGTCGGGCGCGGTGCCTGAAAGCACCGCGCAGTTATTCTAAAGATCAGAGGATTTTTTGACCGGTCTTGGCCCAATCGGCCAGGAAGGTTTCCAGGCCTTTGTCGGTCAGAGGATGATCGGCCAGCTTCTTGATCACGGCTGGTGGAGCAGTGATGACATCGGCACCAATGCGGGCGCTGTCGGTCACATGGTTCACGGTGCGGATCGAGGCGGCAAGGATCTCAGTCTCGAACCCGTAATTGTCATAGACCTGACGGATGTCGGCAATCAGATCCATGCCGTCGAGGTTGATGTCGTCGAGACGACCAATGAAAGGCGAGATGAAAGTCGCACCTGCTTTGGCAGCAAGAATGGCCTGATTGGTCGAGAAACAGAGCGTCACGTTGACCATCTGACCTTCGTCGCTGAGCGTTTTGCAGGTTTTCAGGCCAGCCCATGTCAGCGGCACTTTCACTGCGATGTTCGGAGCGATTTTGGCCAGCTTGCGGCCTTCGGCGATCATGTCATCGGCTTCGGTGGCGACAACTTCGGCCGAAACCGGCCCGTCGACCAAATCACAGATCTCTTTGGTTACTTCCAGAATGTCGCGACCCGACTTTAGGATCAGCGAAGGGTTGGTGGTCACACCGTCCACCATGCCCAGATCGTTCAGTTCGGCGATGGCGTCGATCTCGGCGGTGTCTACGAAGAATTTCATGAGGGCAGTCCTTTGATGGGTTGGCCTTGGTCGCGGATGGCTTTACCTCAAAGTGAGCCATGCTGGAACCCCCTGCTAAGGATATGCTGTGAGCGCTAACGGATTTTTCGACCAAGGAGAGCTGATTGCGGTACTGACAACGCAGCCGCTGGACCGGACGTTGGATTACAAAGCGCCTGAAGGCGGGTGCTTTCTGGGTGCGTTTGTCGAAGTGCCTTTGGGGCCACGCAAGGTTCTGGGTGTGGTCTGGGGCCCGGGACAGGGCGGGTTTGATCTGAACAAGGCGCGGTCTGTGATCCGGGTACTCGAAGTCGCGCCGATGCGTGAAGAAATGCGGGCTTTTCTAGGTAAGGTGGCCGACTACACGCTGACGCCGATGCCTGCCATGCTGAGGCTGGCGACGCGTGCGCCGGGGTTGGGCGACCCGCCGTCAATGCGCAAGGTCTATCGTCCTGGCAGTGGCGAACCGGACCGGATGACCGATGCGCGATCCCGTGTGATGGAGGTTTTGCGCGACTATGGTGGTCTCGCCTTCACCTTGAAAGAACTTGCCGAGCAGGCAGGTGTAACCTCGTCTGTTGTCAAAGGGTTGGTTAAACAAGGCGCCGTCCGGGAGGAGGACAGTCCGCGTGATCTGCCGTACCCGCATCTTGATCCGAACCTGCCCGGGAAAGATCTGACCGAAGATCAGGCGGCGGCTGTGACCCGATTGCAAGCCGGGCAGCGGACGGGGGATTATGGCACGACATTGCTGAAAGGCGTTACAGGTTCGGGCAAGACCGAAGTGTATCTGGAGGCAGTGGCCGAAGCCCTGCGCATGGGACGACAGGCTTTGGTCTTGCTGCCGGAAATTGCGCTGACCGCTGAATTCCTGACCCGTGTCGAGGCGCGGTTTGGTGCACGACCTGCCGAGTGGCACTCGGGCGCGACCATGACGGAACGCCGACGGGTCTGGAGAATGGTCGGGCAGGGGAATGCGCAGTTGGTTGTGGGCGCGCGATCTGCATTGTTTTTACCGTTCCGCGATTTGGGGCTGGTGGTGGTCGATGAGGAACACGATACCTCTTACAAGCAGGAAGACGGCGTGCACTACAGCGCGCGGGATATGGCAGTTCTGCGTGCGGCCATTTGTGGTGCGCGGGTGATTCTGGCCAGCGCCACGCCCTCGTTGGAAAGCTGGGCCAATGCCGAAGCAGGCAAATATGAGCGGGTGGATCTGACCTCGCGCTTTGGCGCGGCGGTCCTGCCCGAAATGAAGCCCATCGACATGCGGGTCGAACAGATGCAGCCCGGGACATGGATTTCTCCGTCCCTGCGACAGGCGGTGCAGCAGCGGATCGAGAAGGGTGAACAATCGCTGCTGTTCATCAACCGACGTGGTTATGCTCCCGTGACCCTGTGCCGGGCCTGCGGAGAACAGATCGCCTGCGATCATTGTGACGCGCGAATGGTTGAGCACCGGTTCCTGAAACGCCTTATGTGCCACCAATGCGGTGAGACCAAACCCATGCCAGATGCCTGCCCGTCCTGCGGGGTAGAAGGCAAGCTGGCCCCGGTTGGGCCGGGGATCGAGCGGCTGGCAGAAGAGGCCGAGGCGACCTTTCCTGACGCCAAGATTGCGATGCTGAGTTCCGACCTTTTCGGTTCAGCACGCGCACTGAAGGCCAAGATCGAAGAGATCGCCGAGGGCGATGCCGATATCATCATCGGCACTCAGTTGGTTGCCAAGGGACATAACTTTCCCAAACTCACATTGGTTGGTGTGATTGATGCGGACTTGTCACTGCACGGTGCCGATTTGCGCGCGGCGGAACGGACGTTTCAATTGATGCGGCAGGTTGCCGGGCGTGCTGGCAGGGCGGATAAGCCGGGGCAGGCGTTGTTGCAGACGTTCCAACCAGAACATCCAGTGATACGTGCCATCCTGTCTGGCGACGAAGAAGGGTTCTGGAAAGCGGAAGCCGCAGGGCGGCAGGCGGCGGGGGTTCCCCCTTATGGGCGCATGGCCGGTATCGTGCTGTCGGGGCCAGAGGTCGGCCCTGTCTTCGATATCGGAAACGCGATGGCGCGCAATGATGCCCCTGTGCGCGATGTGGGGGGGCAAGTTTTTGGCCCTGCACCAGCGCCGATTGCACGTATTCGCGGACGGCACCGTGTGCGCCTGCTGGTCAAAGCCCCAAAAGGTGCCCCCATTCAGGACGCGATTGCTCGCTGGATCGCGCCTTTGCGTCTGAAAGGGGACATCCGTCTGACTGTCGATATCGACCCGCAGAGCTTTTACTGACTTCTGCATCAGCGCAGGTCGGCTGTGCGCGAACGGCTTACCTCTCGCCAAAGCGCCAAAATGGGCGTAGAGGACCAATATGCTGAAACCCATGCCCCTTAACGAGGCGCAGAGCCTTCCGTTCTGGCGTCGTCCTGTCACGCTCTTGTTTGTGATGGCCATGACCATGCCCATCGCGTTCAATGCGTGGAGCGCGCTGCTGAACAATTTCGTCATTGAGGTGGCGAATTTTGATGGGGCCGATATTGGCCTGCTGCATACGGTACGTGAAATTCCGGGCTTTCTTGCGATTGGCGTGATCGCCGTCATCATTTTCATCCGCGAGCAGGTTCTGGCGATGATTTCGCTGATGATGCTTGGGGTGGCAACGGCTGTAACTGCCTGGTTCCCCAGCTTGGGTGGGTTGTTGTTTGTGACCCTGTTCAGCTCGATCGGGTTTCACTACTATGAAACGGTAAATCAGTCGCTGCAGCTGCAATGGCTGCCCAAGGATCGCGCGCCGCAAATTCTGGGATGGCTGGTTGCGATGGGGTCGGCAGCGACGGCGGTGGTCTATGGGTTGATCGTTCTGACCTGGGAGCGCTTTGATCTTTCCTATAACTTCGTTTTCATGGCCGCAGGCGGCGTGACGGTCTTGTTGGCCCTGTTCAGCCTGATCGCCTATCCTCAGTTTGACGCCCCAACACCGCAGACCAAAAAGCTGATCCTGCGTCGCCGGTACTGGCTCTACTATGCGCTGCAATTCATGGCCGGCGCACGGCGGCAGATCTTTATTGTGTTTGCCGGGTTCATGATGGTCGAAAAGTTCGGTTTCAAAGTGCATGAACTGACCAGCCTTTACCTGATCAACCTGATGATCAACATGATGGCCGCGCCTTTGCTGGGCAAAGCTGTGGCAAAGTTTGGCGAGCGGCGCACCCTGATCTTCGAATATGCCGGACTGGCCATCGTGTTTGCGGCTTATGGCGGTATCTACTGGTTTGGCTGGGGTGTGTTGCTGGCTGCGATCCTATATGTGATCGACCATGTGCTATTCGCACTGGCGCTGGCGCTGAAAACCTATTTTCAGAAAATCGCGGACCCAGCGGACATTGCGCCGACAGCGGCCGTGGCTTTCACGATCAACCATATCGCCGCCGTGTTCTTGCCTGCATTGCTGGGGCTTTTGTGGGTGGTTTCGCCGGGCGCAGTGTTTGGTTTGGCGGCGGCTATGGCAATTGTTTCACTTCTGTTGTCGCTGTTGATCCCGCGCCATCCCGAACCGGGCAATGAGACAATCTTGACCAAATACGCTCCGGCGCCTGCGGAATAGGCCGGACGGCTTGACCTTGGCGGCACGGCGTCCTAGGCGCTGTGCCAACTGAGACAGGAGGCCCAGATGCCCACATTCACCGCGCTGACTACGCTGACAGGTAAGAAGGCCGCCGAGGGTCTGGGCGAAGCGATGGAGCGTTTGGAGCCGGAACCCACGGGTGTTGGTGTGTTCGAGGTCGAGGACGGTTCGGGCCTGTGGGAAGTGGGCGGCTATTTCACCGAAGCCCCGGACGAGACTGCATTGGCGGTACTGGCAGCGGCGTTTGAAGCGAAGCCGTTTGTCGTCTCGGAATTGCCTGAAACAGATTGGGTCGCACATGTGCGTCGCGAACTTGCACCAGTCGAAGCCGGTCGGTTTTTCGTCTACGGCAGCCATGATGCCGACAAGCTGCCCGAAGGCCGCATTCCGTTGCTTATCGAAGCTGCAATGGCCTTTGGCACTGGGCATCACGGCACAACATTGGGTTGCTTGAAAGCGCTGGATCGCTTGTTGGACGAAGGATTTGCTGCGTCAAAAGTGGCCGATATTGGCTGCGGTACGGCCGTTTTGGCCATGGCTGCCGCTCGGGTCTGGGATGGCGAAATCATTGCCAGCGATATCGACGAAGTCGCCGTTGACGTGGCCGAGGCGAACCTGAAGGCAAACGGTATGTCCGATGCGGTGAAATGCGTGGAAGCCGCTGGCTTCGATCATCCTGACCTAAAGGCACACGCCCCGTATGATCTGATCTTTGCCAATATTCTGAAGGGTCCGCTGGTGGCGTTATCGCCTGAAATCTCCGCGAATCTGCGCCCAGGAGGGTATGCGATCCTGTCGGGAATCCTTAACGAACAGGCCGATGATGTGGTTTCAGTTTATTCACAAAACGCGTTCAATCTTGCTCATAGAGGTGAGATTGGTGAATGGACGACCCTAATCTTAACCAAACAGGGCGCGAATTAGGCCATTTGCAGGAGTTTTGTGGAATTTTGCCACGCTTTTGTCGCAATCTCTAATTACCGTTTTCTGATCAAAGTCGAGGGGGGCGGTTTTTTGGAGGCTGCCATGACGGGTAAACAACTGGAGTTCACTCAGCGCGTTAATCGCCTGAACAAGAAGCATCAGAAGATGAGCCGGGGCTATCGCGCAACGATGCGCAAAGATGGCCTGGTTGTCATGAGACCGCAACGAATCAGTTCGGCCGTGCCGGTAAGGGTCCTGCTGTTCACGCTTGTCGCGTTCTTTGTGTTCAAGGCGTTCCTTCTGTCACACCTTGGCCCCTCCGGATACCAATATAGAATAGACAGCTTGAACGAAGGCACCAAGGTCGAACAGGCAGGGGCATGGGTGATGCAAATTGATCCTGTGTCGCAGGCGCTGTCTCAGCAAATGAACAAGATTCTCTTCTGATCTCGAAACATGAAAAAAATAAACACCGCGTGCCGTAATGCGCGCGGTGTTTGTCTTTGCCCCACTCGAGGGAGGAGATTGGGGCGCGTGAGTGGTTGCCGGAGTTACCGACGGCCCTCGGCGATGGCGTCAATGTCGCCACGGCACAGGCCGATGTCTTCCAGTTCGCGGTCGCTCAGAACGATCAGCGCGTTGCGGGTTACGCGGGCGTCATTCCATTCGATTGCGGCGTTCACGGCCGATACGAAAAATACGCCGATACGGCCAACGAGGCCGAACGAGCCAGTGGTGGCGATGCGGGTAGTGTCCAGTGCAGCCATATCCTGTTTCCTTCTGGTTTGTGTTCACTTTTCAATCTTGCGATCTGAGCGGCATCTAGTGCTGCCAATTCGCGTGCACAAGTTCAGTTTTTGCATGTGTCCTATGCATTTTTTGCAATGCTCTGAAATGCTGAAACCCCCTTAATTTATTGGTAAATTTGCGTTAACAAAGGTGCCGTTTTCAGACCTTTTTCGGGTCGTAAATCTGCCTCTGGGTCGCGGCTGAGATATAGGTGTCGTTTTCAGACTTTGGGCCAATTCGCTTGGAAAATGTTCACGCTTCGTGCTAGGCGTTGAAAAAAGATCACAAAACCCGAGCAGGCCGAGGCACAACATGCGAATTCTAGGCATTGATCCGGGGCTTAGGACCCTGGGATGGGGCGTCATCGAATCAAATGGCAGCCGTCTGAGCCATGTAGCCAATGGGTTATGCAAATCAGATGGGGACGATCTGGGTGAGCGCCTGTTGTCGCTGCACAACCAGATTGTCGAAGTGATTGCCGATCACCGCCCGGATCAGGCCGCCATCGAACAGACATTTGTGAACAAGGATGGGGCAGGGACGCTTAAGCTGGGTCAGGCGCGGGGCGTTGCGTTGCTGACATTGGCGCAGGCTGGATTGCCGGTGGGCGAATATGCTCCCAATCGGGTCAAGAAGACGGTGGTTGGCGTGGGCCATGCCGAGAAAGAGCAGGTCATCCACATGGTCAAGTTGCAACTGCCGGGATGTTTGCCAAAAGGAGCTGACGCTGCAGATGCGCTGGCGATTGCCATCTGCCACGCCTATTACGGAAAGACACAACAGGCGCGTGTGAAAGAGGTGCGGGCATGATTGGCAAACTGACAGGGCGGCTGGACTATCGCGCAGCAGATCACGTTCTGATCGATGTGCGAGGCGTTGGCTATATCGTCTATTGTTCCGACCGGACTTTGGCGGCGTTGCCGGGCGTCGGCGAGGCAGTCTCGATCTATACCGACATGGTCGTGCGCGAAGATCTGATGCAGCTTTACGGGTTTCTCTCGTTGGTCGAGAAGGAATGGCATCGCCTTTTGTGTTCGGTTCAGGGCGTTGGCGCAAAAGTGTCTTTGGCCATCCTCAGCGCCTTAGGGCCGGATGGCGTGAGCCGCGCTATTGCATTGGGCGATTGGGGCGCCGTCAAAGCGGCCAAAGGCGTAGGGCCGAAAACGGCGCAGCGGATTGTGCTGGACCTCAAGGATAAAGCGCCGGGGGTCATGGCCATGGGCGGGACGGTCGCCGAGGCGCTGGATGGGCCCGCGCTTGAGGTAGTGGAACTGGCCGAACCCGCGCCCGCTCCAAAACGGTCATCGAAACCGCCATCGGGGGCTGCTGCGGCATCCGCCGGTGCATTGTCGGCACTGGCCAATCTTGGATATGGACCGTCTGACGCGGCAGCAGCCGTGGCCGAGGCGGCGGCAAGCCAACCTGAAGCGGGCGAGGCTGATCTGATCCGTGCCGCGCTCAGATTGTTGGCTCCGAAAGGGTAGTTAAATGGTAGATGCTGATCCCACCCTGCGCCCGGATCCTCTGCCCGAGGACAACGATCGTGCATTGCGTCCGCAAGGGCTGAACGAGTTCATCGGTCAGGCCGAGGCGCGGGCCAACCTGCGTATTTTTATTCAATCCGCCAAGCAACGGGGCGAGGCGATGGATCATACCTTGTTCCATGGCCCGCCGGGATTGGGGAAAACAACCCTGGCACAAATCATGGCGCGTGAGTTGGGTGTCAACTTTCGTATGACCTCCGGCCCGGTTCTGGCCAAAGCTGGCGATCTGGCGGCGATCCTGACCAATCTGGAAGCGCGCGATGTTCTGTTCATCGATGAAATCCACCGTTTGAATCCGGCGGTGGAAGAGGTGCTGTATCCCGCGATGGAAGATTTTGAGCTGGATCTGGTGATCGGCGAAGGACCTGCGGCCAGAACCGTGCGGATCGAATTGCAGCCGTTCACGCTGGTGGGGGCCACGACCCGAATGGGTTTGCTGACAACCCCTTTGCGCGACCGTTTCGGTATCCCGACGCGATTGCAGTTCTACACAGTCGATGAATTGCACGAGATCGTTACGCGCAACGCGCGAAAGCTGGGGGCTCCGGCAGATGATGACGGCGCGCGCGAGATTGCGCGCAGGTCACGTGGCACCCCTCGGATTGCGGGGCGGTTGCTGCGGCGGGTTGTGGATTTTGCCATCGTTGAAGGCGACGGTCGGATAACACGCGAACTGGCGGACGGAGCCTTAACGCGGCTGGGTGTGGACCACCTGGGGCTTGATGGGGCGGACCGCCGGTATCTAAAACTGATCGCCGAAAACTATGGGGGCGGCCCGGTCGGTATTGAAACAATGTCGGCAGCCTTGTCAGAAAGCCGCGACTCGCTGGAAGAAGTGATCGAACCCTTCTTGTTGCAGCAAGGTTTGATTCAACGAACCCCGCGTGGACGGATGTTGGCGCAGAAGGCGTGGACTCATTTGGGCATGACTGCGCCGAAGCGGCAGAGCGATCTGTTTGGTTGAAGCGGTGCGATCAGGGTTTTGTGCCTCCGGCGGCCGTATTTGAAACAAGAAGAAGGACTGGGTGTGACACCAGAAGAAATTGAGGCGCTGTTTACACGCGAAAGCGGTGAGTTCCTGTTTGCGCGTTGGGGACGTCCCATCGTGCCAATCGTGTTTGGTGTCGAAGACGAGACGCTGGTGACCGTCAAGGGCGCGTTCGAAGCCGTTGTAACTTTGGCTGGGCATAAGATGGCCGAGACCGATCCCGAGCTTGGTGCCAATTGCATGGTCTTCTTTTTTCGCGACTGGCAAGAACTGCTGGAAGTGCCTGATCTTGATCGGCTGGTCCCGGACCTTGGGCCTTTGGTGGAACGCCTGGTGGCTGCGGATGCCAATCAGTATCGAATATTCCGGTTCGAAGAAGATGGCGCAATCCGTGCGGCGTTTGTGTTCCTGCGTATGGACAAGGAATTGTCCAAGGTTCCGGCGGAAACGCTTGCCCTTAGCCAGGTGGTGCAGACTGTCTTGCTTTGGTCCGATACTGCGTTTCGGACGCAATCGCCGCTGGCTGTCGCCGGTGAGGCAACGATCCTGCGCCCTGACATTGCTGCATTGATCCGGGCCGCCTATGATCCGGTCCTGCCCGGGGCGGCGCAGGATGCGTCTCATGCACTCAGGCTGTTTGCCCGGCTGGAGCTGCCACAATGAAACACGTGTACCCGGTTCGCGTTTACTATGAAGACACCGACATGGGCGGTGTCGTCTATCACGCGAATTATCTGCGGTACATTGAGCGTGCCCGCTCGGACTGGGTGCGCAATCTGGGCAATGATCAGAATGCCATGCGGGACGAGGGCATTGTTTGGGTCGTGCGGCGCGTTGAGGCCGATTACCTTTCGCCTGCCAAGTTTGATGACGAGTTGATCGTTGAAACCGAAGTGACTGAGATTTCCGGCGTGCGCCTGACGATGGCGCAGTTGGTTCGGCGGGGGGAAACCGAGATTTTTCGCGCTTCAGTTACGGCTGTGTGCATCAACAAGGAAGGCAAGCCGATCCGCCTTCCGGCAGAGATTCGCGCATTGATGTAACAATTTGCGGGCCAAGGGTGGTTCTATTGGCTTTTCAACCCCAATTGCGTTAGCGTTTGGCAAAACAAGGCCAAACAAACGGCCGTCAGGCAAAAACAAAGAGCAGGTTCATGGAAGCTGAAACGCTGGCGCTGGCGCAGGAGATCGATTTCTCCATGTGGGGGCTGTATGCCCGCGCGACCTTTATCGTCAAATTGGTGATGTTGATGCTGATCGGTGCATCGATCTGGTCCTGGGGCATTATCATCCAAAAGCTGATCAACTATCGGGCCGCACGTCGTGAGGCGCAGGTGTTTGATGAAAGCTTTTGGTCGGGCAACCCTTTGGATGAGCTGTTTGAGCAGATCGGAGCGCAACCGGACGGCAGTTCTGAAAAGATCTTTGCCGCAGGCATGATCGAATGGCGAAGGTCGCACCGAAATGATGGTGGGCTGATCGCCGGTGCAACTGCGCGGATCGACCGATCGATGGATGTTGCCATCGCAAAAGAGGCAGAGACCTTGCAGAAAGGGTTGCCCATTTTGGCCACGGTGGGATCAACCGCGCCGTTTATTGGCCTGTTCGGTACCGTATGGGGCATCATGAATGCCTTTATCGAGATTGCCGAGCAGCAGAACACCAATCTGGCCGTTGTCGCCCCCGGTATCGCCGAAGCGCTGTTGGCGACGGGCCTGGGTTTGTTGGCCGCGATCCCTGCGGTTATTTTCTATAACAAGCTTAGCGCGGATAGTGACCGGATTGTTGGTGGCTACGAAGCTTTTGCCGATGAGTTCGCCACCATTCTGTCGCGTCAGTTGGACAGCTGACCATGGGCGCGGCGGTTCAGCAATCTTCGGGTGGTAACGGGCGCAGACGCGGACGGCGTCGCGGGCGCGCTCAACCCATGGCCGAGATCAACGTGACGCCGTTTGTGGACGTGATGCTGGTGTTGCTGATCATATTCATGGTCGCGGCACCGCTGCTGACCGTGGGTGTTCCTGTCGATCTGCCTAAGACCGCGGCAAGCGCTTTGCCCGGTGACAACGAGGAACCATTGACCGTGACGCTCACCGCAGATGGGCGCGTGCAAATCCAGACGACTGATGTCTTGCGCGAAGAGTTGATTGGCAAGCTGCGCGCGATTGCGGCAGAGCGGAGCAGTGACCGTGTGTTCCTGCGCGCTGATGGTGCGATTCCATATGCACAGGTGATGCAGGTCATGGGCGCGCTGAATGCGGGCGGGTTTTCTAACGTTGGCCTTGTAACCGATACGGGCGGGCCAACGCTGGATGAAGGTGGAGAGTGAGGTCGCACGGTGGATACCGGCACCAAGATTTCGGCGATTGCGCATGTCAGCCTGATTGGCGTCGCACTTTTTGGCGGCACCTTTCGGTCCGAGCCGTTGCCGATGGCTGTCCAGGATGTTTCCGTGATCACCGCTGAACAATTCGCGGCTATGACCGCGCAGCGCGACGCGCCCGACGTCTCCGAAGTGCCTGCCGCTTTGCAACAACCGCCCGACCCTGAGCAGGCGGAAACCAGCCCGCCGGAACCGGTGGTTGAGCAACAGCCGCGCCCCGAACCCGTGGCGCCTGCTGAACCCGACCCTGAACCCGCGCCCGTTATCGTTGAAGCCCCGCCCGAGCCCGAGCTTCCGGAGGAGCCGCCTTCATTGGCCGAGCCTGAGGTTGAAACCGTTGCACAGCCCGTGCAGCCCGAACCAGAAGCGCAGCCGCGCCCTGCCGATCGCGTTGCGCCCGAGGCGATTGCGCCGCCACCGCCCGAGGCAACGCCGGATGAGTTTGAAACGCCTCCGGTGTCCTTGGATGAGGGCGCTGAGGTGCAGCAGGAACAGCAAGATCAAACCGCCCCGGAAGAGGCCGCGCCAGAGATTGTGACCGAGGCGGAAGAAACCAAGGAACCCCTGCTCAGTTCACCCCGCCCGCGCACACGCCCCAATCGGCCCAGCCCGCCGCCGGAACCGGAAGTTGCTGAAACGCCCGAGACGACCCCGGAACCCGAAACGCAGACAGACGAGACTGCGATAAACGATGCCTTGGCTGAAGCTCTGGGTGCTGGCACCGAGCCCTCGGGCCCGCCGCTCACCAGCGGTGAGAAAGATGCAATGCGACTGGCTGTATCCAGGTGTTGGAACGTAGGTTCACTGTCTACGGATGCGCTGAAAACGGTGGTCGTGGTTGCGTTTTCGCTGAACCGTGATGGTACAGTTGTAGGCGGCAGTATTCGGATGCTGGACAGCTCTGGCGGGTCTGCCGGTGCCGCCAATCAGGCATACCAGGCCGCGCGACGCGCGATTTTGCGCTGTGGAGCCAAAGGATATGACTTGCCTGCTGACAAATACGCTCAGTGGCAGGATGTTGAGATTACATTCAATCCCGAGAGGATGCGGATCAAATGATGAAACTTCTGACCAGCCTCTTTGTCGGCCTGACATTGATGTCCGCGCCGGTTTACGCACAAAACGGCCCCCTGCGGCTGGAATTGGACCAAGGCATAATCGAGCCCTTGCCCTTTGCGGTTCCCAATTTCGTGCCCGATGGCCCTTCGGCCGCGCAATATGCGCAGGATATTTCGCGCGTGGTGGCAGCGGATCTGACCGGAACAGGTCTGTTTCGCGAAATCTCGTCGGATGCGTTCATCAGTCGGGTTAGCAGTTTTGAAGCGCCGGTTCAGTTCGCTGACTGGAAAGCGATTAATGCTGATGCGTTGGTTACTGGGGCAGTCAATGTTTCGGGGAAACGATTGACGGTCCGGTTCCGTGTCTGGGATGTGTTCTCGGGTCAGGAACTGGGCACCGGCCTGCAACTGGCAGGTACAACCGAGGGCTGGCGCCGCATGGCGCACAAGGTTGCCGATCAGGTCTATAGCCGGATCACAGGTGAAGGAGGGTATTTCGACAGTCGCGTGGCCTTTGTGTCGGAAAGCGGACCCAAGGATCAACGCCTCAAGCGGTTGGCGATCATGGATTACGACGGCGCAAATGTACAATACCTGACCGACAGTTCCGCCATCGTTTTGGCGCCGCGCTTTTCGCCCACGGGCGACCGGTTGCTGTATACCAGCTACGAAAGCGGCAGCCCGCGCATCTATGTTCTGGATGTGGGGCGCGTGAAACGGCAAGAACTCAAGACTCAGGACGGCACCATGAGCTTCTCACCCCGTTTCTCGCCCGATGGTCGGTCCATTGTGTATTCGCTGATTCAGGGCGGTAACACGGATTTGTGGAAGATGGATCTGGCCTCGGGTCAAAGTACACGCCTGACCAACACGCCCGCGATTGAAACAGCGCCCAGCTATTCTCCGGATGGCAGCCGCATCGTTTTTGAAAGCGACCGGTCGGGCACACCGCAGCTTTATGTGATGCCTGCAAATGGGGGTGAGGCAACGCGGATCAGCTTTGGCGCGGGGCGTTATGGCACCCCGGTTTGGTCGCCGCGCGGCGATTTAATCGCCTTTACCAAGCAAAACAAAGGCCGGTTCCACATTGGCGTCATGCGCACGGACGGGTCGGAAGAACGGTTGCTGACTGCTTCGTTCCTGGATGAAGGTCCCACCTGGTCGCCCAATGGACGCGTTATCATGTTCACCCGCGAAACGCAGGGGGCAAGCGGTCGGGCCTCGCTATATTCAGTGGATATATCGGGCCGAAATCTGCGCCCGGTGCGCACTCCGGATGGTGGCAGCGACCCGTCATGGGGCCCGTTGCAGAATTGATCGCAGCAAAGTTCACAACGAATCGCGCCTGTGGTAGACAGGCGGCAATAAACAAAACACGAGGCACTTGAAATGAACGTATTGAGCAAAGTTCTGGCGCTGGGCGCGCTGAGTATGATTGCCGCCTGTTCAAATAATGACCCTTCCGCTTTGGGGGGCGGTGGCGCAGGTGGCACTGGCGCTATCGTGCCGGGTTCGCCAAGCGACCCACGTTCGCCGGCGTATTTCCAGCAAACAGTTGGCGACCGTGTCCTTTTCGCTGTTGATCAGTCGACCCTTACACCGCAGGCACAAACCGTTCTGCAGGGGCAGGCAGAGTGGTTGTTGGCTAACCCCGATTTTGTCGCCACGATAGAAGGGCACGCGGATGAACAGGGTACGCGGGAGTACAACCTTGGTTTGGGCGCAAAGCGCGCAAATGCCGCGCGCGAGTACCTGATTTCCCGCGGGGTGGCGGGCAACCGTCTTAAAACAGTCAGCTACGGCAAGGAACGCCCGATCGAGATTTGCAGCACCGAGGACTGCTACGCCAAGAACCGCCGTGCGGTGACGGTGCTGACAGGGTCAACTCTGGGGTAAGATGATGCGTATTGCAGGATGGGTTTTGGCGGCCGTCGTGGCGACGGCGGGTGTCGCAAAGGCACAGGACCAGCAGACCCTGGCGGATATTCGTCAGGAGCTGACGGTACTGCATGTCGAGATACAGCGCCTGAAGCGCGAGTTTTCCACCACCGGGTCGCCTGCACCCAACCTGTCCGGCAGTTCAGTGCTTGAGCGTGTTGACGCGATCGAGGCTGAGTTGCAGCGCCTGACGCGCCAGACCGAGCAATTGAACCAACGGGTCCAGAACATAGTCACCGACGGTACAAACCGCATAGGCGATCTGGAGTTTCGACTGGTCGAACTTGAAGGCGGAGACCTGTCGGCGCTTGAGGAAACGTCGACATTGGGCGGTGATACGGCGTCTGACACGGGCACCGTAAGCGTTGCAACTCCACCGGTAACGGATCAAACCGAGCTTGCCGTAGGCGAACGCGCGGATTTCGATACGGCGTCGCAAGCTTTGGTCGATGGTGATTTCCAAACGGCCGCCACCATGTTCGCGCAGTTAGAGGCAAACTATCCCGGTAGCCCACTGGCCCCTGAAGCGAACCTGAAACGGGGTCACGCCCTTGAGGGACTGGGTGACACTCGCGAAGCGGCTCGCGCCTTTTTGGCCAGCTTCACCGGCGATTCCGAAGGTGCCTTTGCCCCCGAAGCCCTGTACGAGCTGGGCGCGGCTCTGGGCCGATTGGGACAAACCGATCAGGCTTGCATCACACTGAATGAGGTCGGGGTGCGATTCCCCTCTGCGCCTGCGCTGGCAAACGCCACGCAAGAGATGACCGCGCTGGGGTGTTCTTGAGCACTCAGCCAGACAGCCTGATTTCCGATCTTCGCAAAAGGTTGCCGGACAATCTGCCCCTCAAGCTGGGGGTTGCTGTATCAGGTGGCGGAGATTCCGTCGCCCTGATGCATCTGTTGCACACTGTCGCCCAAACAGAAGCGATCACACTCTATGCTGTCACAGTCGACCACGGGTTGCGCCCCGAGGCGGCGCAGGAGGCCGAGGCCGTTGCCCGTCAGGCTGCGACCCTGGGCTTGCAGCACGACATTCTGCGATGGTCGGGCTGGGACGGTGTGGGCAACCTGCAAGATCAAGCGCGTCAGGCGCGATACAACCTGATGACCAATTGGGCAAAGGACAATGGTATTGGTGCAATCGCTTTGGGGCATACCGCAGACGATCAGGCCGAAACTTTGCTCATGCGACTGGGGCGGTCCTCTGGCGTCACAGGCCTGTCAGGTATGTCGCCCATGAGGCAACAGGATGGGGTGACGTTGTTGCGACCAATGCTGGGTATCACCCGAGACAGGCTGCGCACTTACCTAACAGAAATCGAGGCGAGTTGGGTCGAGGACCCATCGAATCAGGACGCGCAATTTGACCGGATCAAGGCTCGTGAAGCTCTTCACGGTCTTGAACCCTTGGGAATCGATGCACTGTCTTTGTCACGCGTAGCAAATAATCTGGCGCAGGCGCATGAGGCTTTGGGTGTTTTTGCGCAGGAATCCGCGCGGAAAGTGACACGGGTCGATCAAAGCGATGTGAGGGTGGACCGGGCTGGGTTTGCTGCACTGCCGAAAGAGATTCAAAGGCGTGTTCTGCTGGGAATTCTCGAATGGATTGCCGGGCAGGGCTATCCCCCGCGTCAGGCGACTGTAGAGCAGGCAATGGATGCTATTGCCTGCGGTCAAGCCGGGTCAATTGCCGGGTGTCTGCTGGTGCCGAAAGGCGCGAGTGTTTGGATTTGCAGGGAATTTAAGTCCGTAGAGGGCCAAATTGCCGCATCTGGCACCGCCTGGGACAGCAAATGGGTGCTGACCGGCCCAGAAACGGAAGGCGCGGAAATTCGAGCGCTGGGCGAAAAAGGGCTGCACCAGGTCGTAAATTGGCGAAACACAGGGCGTCCCAGGCTTGCTTTGACTGCAACCCCTGCGGTTTGGGCGGGCGAAACGGTTGTTGCGGCTCCGCTTGCGGGATTTGCCAATGGATGGCGTGCGGAACCGGTCTCGGATTGGCCTGCATTTCACGCATCTTTTTTATCGCATTGAACATAGAACAATCCTCTCTATTTTAAGAGACAACTTGGCAGTTCCTCACCTGCCGAAACTTTTGGGAGATTTTCCTTGGGCAACGCTCGCAATATCGCGTTTTGGGTCGTTCTGTTCCTGCTTATTCTGGCACTGTTCAATCTGTTCAGTGGACCGGGTGGAACGCTTCAGAGCAATGAGAGAACATATTCCGACTTTGTCGGTGCCGTCCAAAGCGGTGAAGTCAAAAACGTGACGCTGGATGGAGAGCAGATTCGCTATACCACTGAAAACGGCGCGACCTATGTCACGATCAAACCAGGCGACGCCGAGGTCACCAAGCTGCTGATCGATGAGAACATCCCGGTTCAAGCGGTCAAGCAACAGCAGTCTGGGTTCCAGTCCTTCCTGATCACGCTGCTGCCTTTCTTGCTGCTGATCGGCGTATGGGTTTACTTCATGAACCGCATGCAGGGCGGCGGCAAAGGCGGTGCGATGGGCTTTGGCAAGTCCAAGGCCAAGATGCTGACCGAAAAGCATGGCCGTGTGACCTTCGATGATGTTGCTGGCATTGATGAGGCTAAGGAAGAGCTGGAAGAGATCGTGGAATTCCTGCGCAACCCGCAGAAGTTTTCGCGGCTTGGTGGAAAAATTCCAAAAGGCGCGCTTTTGGTTGGCCCTCCGGGTACCGGTAAAACACTGCTGGCCCGTGCGATTGCAGGTGAGGCAGGTGTACCGTTCTTCACCATTTCCGGTTCGGACTTCGTTGAGATGTTCGTGGGTGTTGGTGCATCCCGCGTGCGCGACATGTTCGAACAGGCCAAGAAGAACGCGCCGTGCATCGTGTTTATCGACGAGATCGATGCCGTGGGCCGTCACCGTGGTGCCGGCTACGGTGGTGGTAATGATGAACGCGAACAGACGCTCAACCAGCTGCTGGTTGAGATGGACGGGTTCGAGGCCAACGAAGGCGTGATCATACTGGCGGCGACCAACCGTAAGGATGTTCTGGACCCTGCGCTGCTGCGTCCGGGCCGGTTTGACCGCAACGTGACAGTTGGCAACCCCGACATCAAAGGCCGCGAGAAGATTCTGGGCGTGCACGCCCGCAAGACACCTTTGGGCCCCGATGTCGATCTGCGCATCATCGCGCGTGGTACTCCGGGTTTCTCGGGCGCTGATCTGGCGAACCTAGTGAACGAGGCTGCGCTGATGGCAGCGCGTGTGGGTCGTCGCTTTGTCACCATGGAAGATTTTGAGAACGCCAAGGACAAGGTGATGATGGGGGCCGAGCGCCGGTCGATGGTGCTGACTCAGGATCAGAAAGAAAAGACCGCCTATCACGAATCGGGCCACGCCGTCGTTGGCATGACCCTGCCGCTGTGTGATCCGGTCTATAAGGCGACGATCATCCCGCGTGGCGGTGCGCTTGGCATGGTTGTCAGCCTGCCCGAAATGGATCAGCTGAACTATCACAGGGACGAGTGTGAGCAGAAGCTGGCGATGACCATGGCGGGCAAAGCGGCCGAGGTGATCAAATACGGTGAAGACCACGTCTCGAACGGCCCCGCCGGTGACATCATGCAGGCCAGCCAGTTGGCCCGCGCCATGGTGATGCGCTGGGGTATGTCCGATAAAGTCGGCAATATCGATTATGCCGAGGCGCATGAGGGATATTCAGGCAACACTGCTGGTTTCTCAGTGTCGGCGCATACCAAAGAGCTGATCGAGGAAGAGGTAAAGCGCCTGATCCAGCAAGGCTATGAGCGCGCTCACAAGATTCTGACCGACAAGAACGAAGAATGGGAGCGTTTGGCCCAAGGCCTGCTGGAATACGAGACCCTGACCGGGGACGAGATCAAGCGTGTCATGAATGGTGAATCGCCGACCGAAGGCGATGACGAAGGGGACAGCCCGGATCAGGGCAGCGCACCCAGCGTTACGGCCATTCCTAAGACGAAGGCCAAGAAATCCCCTCCTGAGGGTGGGATGGAGCCAGAACCTACCGCATAAATCACAAAGACCCGGGCGAACGCTCGGGTCTTTTCTCTTTTCATCTGACGTTTGCTGGGCAATATGCCTTTCGAACTCCAGCGGAAAAGGGATGCCATTATGCCGTTTTTGCGTGAAACTGAATATGTAGGCGAAGTGGTTTGGTTGGGCCATGTTCCTGCTGGGAAGTCGCTTCGTGCGACAGCCGTGCAAGAGTTGGACCTGGCATTTGATGGTGTGGCTGGGGAACGGCACGAAGGGCTCAATCGGGCATCCTGTGTGCGGGTCAAGAACCTTTACTCCACTGGAACAGAGATCCGCAATGTACGTCAGTTGTCGGTTCTGTCAGTGGAAGAGCTTGACCAGATCGCGCAGGGTATGGGTTTGGAGGCGCTAGACCCCGCATATCTTGGCGCATCAATTGTCCTGAAAGGCATTCCCGATTTCTCGCACATTCCGCCATCATCACGCTTGCAGGCCGCGTTAGGTGCAACAATCACCGTCGACATGGAAAACGCTCCCTGCGTGTTACCGGGGCGCGAGGTCGAGGCGGATCAGCCCGGGTATGGTGCCGCGTTCAAACCGGCAGCGGTGGGGCGTCGCGGCATAACCGGATGGGTCGAACGCCCGGGGCGTATTCAGCTTGGGGATCATCTGACGTTGTTTGTTCCGGACCAGCCCGCCTGGGCTCCTTAAACGCGTCAGGTTTCCGATTAGAAACCGATGAAATGACCTTACGACGCTTCGCGACACCAGAATGTCGGAATCCATGGCTATTGAGATTGTACACAAGGGTATGGAATGCGCAGCGCCGACGTATCGCGTCGGTATTGCACGGCATTCAATTAGGGACCCCGGCCAATGAGCTACAAATCCGATATCGAAATCGCTCGTGAAGCGAACAAAAAGCCGATTCAGGAAATCGGTGCCAAGATCGGCATCGACTCAGCGGATCTGCTGCCTTACGGCCATGACAAAGCTAAAGTCAGTCAGGACTTCATCAACTCGGTTCAGGACCGCGAAGACGGCAAGCTGATTTTGGTGACCGCGATTAACCCGACCCCGGCAGGCGAAGGCAAGACCACCACCACCGTTGGTCTGGGTGACGGCCTGAACCGCATCGGCAAGAATGCGATGATCTGTATCCGCGAAGCCTCGCTGGGCCCGAACTTCGGCATGAAGGGCGGTGCTGCAGGTGGCGGTTACGCGCAGGTTGTTCCGATGGAAGAGATGAACCTGCACTTCACCGGCGACTTCCACGCCATCACCTCGGCGCACTCGCTGCTGTCGGCGATGATCGACAACCACATTTACTGGGGCAATGAAGCCGAAATCGACACGCGCCGTGTTGCATGGCGTCGTGTGGTCGACATGAACGACCGTGCCCTGCGTCAGATCACCGCCAGCTTGGGAGGTGTTTCGAACGGCTTCCCGCGCGAAGCAGGCTTTGACATCACCGTGGCATCCGAAGTCATGGCGATCCTGTGCCTGGCCAACGATCTGAAAGACCTTGAAAAGCGTCTGGGCGACATCATCGTTGCTTACCGCCGCGATAAAACCCCGGTTTATTGCCGCGACATCAAGGCCGAAGGCGCAATGACCGTTCTGCTGAAGGACGCCATGCAGCCGAACCTGGTGCAAACGCTGGAAAACAACCCGGCCTTTGTTCACGGTGGCCCGTTCGCGAACATCGCGCACGGCTGTAACTCGGTCATCGCGACCAAGACCGCGCTGAAAGTCGCTGACTATGTTGTTACCGAGGCTGGCTTTGGTGCGGACCTTGGCGCCGAAAAGTTCATGAACATCAAATGCCGTAAAGCGGGCATCGCCCCGTCGGCTGTTGTACTGGTTGCCACTGTACGCGCGATGAAGATGAACGGTGGCGTGGCCAAGGCTGATCTGGGTGCTGAAAACGTTGACGCTGTTAAGTCGGGCTGCGCCAACCTGGGCCGCCACATCGAGAACGTGAAATCGTTCGGTGTGCCGGTTGTTGTCGCCATCAACCACTTCGTCACCGACACCGATGCCGAAGTCGAGGCCGTCAAGAACTACTGCGCCGATCACGGTGTCGAAGCAGTTCTGTCGCGTCACTGGGAACTGGGCTCGGAAGGCTCGGCTCCGCTGGCCGAGAAAGTGGTCGAAATCGTTGAAGGTGGCACCGCAAACTTCGCGCCGATCTACCCCGACGAAATGCCGCTGTTCGAAAAGATCGAAACCATCGCCAAGCGCATCTACCGCGCTGACGAAGTTCTGGCCGACAACAAGATCCGCAACCAACTGCGCGAGTGGGAAGACGCGGGCTATGGCAACCTGCCGGTCTGCATGGCGAAAACTCAGTACTCGTTCTCGACCGATCCGACCCTGCGCGGTGCGCCCACCGGCCACTCGGTTCCGGTGCGTGAGGTTCGCCTGTCCGCAGGTGCCGGTTTCATCGTAGTTGTCTGCGGTGAGATCATGACCATGCCTGGTCTGCCCCGCAAACCGGCTGCAGAAACCATCTGCCTTAACGACGCAGGTGAGATCGAGGGCTTGTTCTAAGCCGTTTTTTGAACCATCTCGTGGTCCGGGGATTTCCCCGGGCCATGAGGAGACCGCGATGCCCACTCTGACACCGCCGCAAGACTGTGACACTATGCAGGAATTGCGGGTTCAGATCGACAGGCTGGACCGCCAACTGATCGAAATGCTGGTGAACCGTGCCAGTTACATCGACCGTGCGTCCCAGCTGAAACCCGGCGAGGGGCTGCCCGCCCGAATCCCGGATCGTGTTGAAGAGGTGGTGCAGCGCGTGCGCAAGAGTTCCGATGAACTGGGTATGGACCCTGAACTTGCTGAAGAACTCTGGCGTATTTTGATAGATTGGTCGATTGCCCGCGAAGAGCGTGTGCTCGGCTCTGACTGACTGACTGACCGGGCGCATCTTGCGCCCGATCCGTTTTTTGAAAGAAGGGATCAAAGGATGGTAGCGCAGGTTATCGACGGTAAGGCATTCGCGGCAAAAGTGCGCGCGCAAGTGGCCGATCAGGTTGGCAAGCTGAAAGAAGAAAACGGCATCACCCCCGGCCTTGCCGTGGTTCTGGTAGGCGAAGACCCCGCCAGCCAGGTTTATGTCCGCTCGAAGGGCAAGCAGACCGTCGAGGTCGGCATGAACTCGTATGAACACAAGCTGGACGTCGACACCTCGGAAGAGGACCTGCTGGCTCTGATCGATAAGCTGAACAACGATCCCGCCGTCCATGGCATTCTGGTTCAGCTGCCTCTGCCAAAGCATCTGAACGAAGATCTTGTGATCAACTCGATTGATCCTGCCAAGGATGTCGATGGTTTTCACATCTCGAACGTGGGCCTGCTGGGCACCGGGCAGAAATCGATGGTTCCCTGCACGCCGCTTGGGTGCCTGATGATGCTGCGCGACTATCACGGCTCGCTGTCGGGCATGGATGCGGTTGTGATTGGCCGTTCAAACATCGTTGGTAAACCTATGGCACAGCTGTTGCTGGGCGACAGCTGCACCGTAACGATTGCGCATTCGCGCACCAAAGACCTGCCTGACGTCGTGCGTCGCGCAGACATTGTTGTCGCCGCTGTTGGCCGTCCTGAGATGGTGCCGGGCGACTGGATCAAGGAAGGTGCCACCGTCATCGACGTAGGCATCAACCGGATCGAGCGTGACGGCAAGAACAAGCTGGTTGGAGACGTAGATTACGCCAGCGCGGCTGAACGTGCGGGCGCAATCACTCCGGTTCCGGGCGGCGTAGGCCCGATGACTATCGCGTGTTTGCTGGCCAACACGCTGACCGCCTGCTGCCGGTCCAACGGATTGCCAGAACCGGAAGGTCTGACAGCCTAAACCAACTTGGGTCGGGCCGTTACAGACGGCCCGTCGCCTAACCTGACTGCGTGACACGCCAGGACTACACCCAAGACAACATGAGCGACGTACTCATGAGTGGGTTTCCCAGCTTGAATTATCTTGATAAGCCTGTATTTCCAGTTGTTTACAGGTCTATTTTCCCTTGTGCCTATCGCGCTCGGGCTATGCACGCGCAAAAGCAGTATGTCGTCTAAGTTAAATTCAATTCGAAAAGCTTGCACCCTGCAAAGGGTGTCAGCGGGCGTCGTTTTTCTTCCTTTGCTTGCCTATGCGTTCCCACCATTTCTGGTTGCCGAACTCAGCTTTGGTTTGCGCCTTCTGTTTTGGGTCGGTGTCATGGTCTTGGCACTTTCAGTGACCGGTTTAGTGCGAAAGCTGATGCTCAACAGCCCATTGCTTTTGAACATTCCAGCCCGGGATCTAGCTTACGCCGGTCTGATCCTGTCCTTTTTCACACCGTCGCTTTGGTTGCTGGCGTGGATTTTGTTCACTATCGGTGGTCATATGGCACCAGGTGCGCAAACAGTTGCTGTTTATGGGGTGTTGTTGGTGGCAGGGCTGGTTTTTGTGCAACGCAACGACTTGCAAGCTGCAGTGGCGTTGTCGCCAGAAATTGAAAAGCCGCGTCTTGCCAAACGCTTACCTGCTGGCTTCAATGGTCAAATTTACCGCCTGACCGTAAGGGATCACAATGTGGATGTTGTGACTTCGGAAGGTGTTTTCACGCTCCGGTCGCGTTTCACGGACGCCATTGCCGAGATGGAACCGGTTCCCGGCCATTGCTTGCATCGCTCACATTGGGTGACGGATGCTTCTATCGCCGGTGTTAAAAAGACAAATGGCAAAACGTTCTTAAAGCTGGTCAACGGCGATCTGGTGCCAGTCAGCCGAAAGTACAAACCGATGTTGGAACAGGACGGTTTGATCTGACGTTAGCGCGGCATCGGCATCATCTGCGGGTGCGGGCCGGTTAGAATAGCCATGGCGCTTTGATCCATGAGGTCTGCCAGAACTTGATCCGAACTGCGCAGCCCGCCTGTGAAGGTACCGTAAGCCGGTAGGATCAGGCGTTTTTGATCCAATAGAAAAGCGGGTCGCGAAATGTGCCGCCCTCTTACCCTGATCCGCGCTTTTGGGTGGTAATGGCCGGAAACTTCTCCTTGCGCCTGGTCCTCTGCGATATGGCGAAAGACAAGCGGGCCGTTGCGCCATTCGAACAGGTGAGTTCCACCTAGCTCAATTGGGCCGGGATCATGGTTTCCTTCGATCCATATCCATTTGCGCCCAGCTTGCAATGCTGCGATCCGAAGTCTTTCGGCTGAAGGCAGCGCTTGGGCGGCTTCAAGGTCGTCAAAGCTGTCACCCAAGCATAGAACAGTTTCCGCGTTGGTGCGCTCCAAATCATCCGCCAATCGATCCAGTGTCTCGCGGGTGTCATAAGGGGGCAATGCAAGCCCGTTGCGCCGCGCCAATCGTTCGGATTTGCCCAAATGCAGGTCCGAGACACACAGCATTTTCCGTTCGGGCCACCACAGAGCACCCGAAGGCAGAGCGCCGAGGCGCTGACCTGCAAAGGAAAATTCGCACACGTTCATGATACGTTCTTGGCGTGTTTCGTTGCCCGACGCAAGGGGATCAAAGCTGATCAAGCCCGGCTGACTGCAATAAACGCTCGCTTTCTTCCGCCAGCAGGCGTTCCTCTGCAGCGCCTTTCACGGGCACTTTTCCGACCTCAAGGAAAAGTGGGGCTGACAGCGGCGATATGCGATCCAGCCGCAGCAGATCCATACGGTCGCCTATCCGCTCCAGCATGGCTTCAATCCGGCCAAAATCGACCAACCCGCGCATTGCTTCTTCACGGGTGATCTGCATCAACAGGTGGTCCGGGTCGTATTTCCACAGAGTGTCATAGAGAATGTCCGACGAAAACGTTGCCTGCCGCCCGCTTTTGCGTTGGCCAACCGTGTTGCGTTCGATCAGGCCCGCTATGGTGGCAGAGGCGCGAAAGGTGCGTTTCATCACGGCATTGCCAGCCAACCAGGTGTCCAGACCGTCACGTAGCGCGTCGCGTTGAAACAACGGTTTGGGATCTGTAACTGCATCCAGCCCCCAGATCAGCGTGGCGTAATCCGTTGCAACAAAGCCCATCGGGGCCAGGCCAGTATCTTCCATCCGTTTCGTCAGCAGCAGACCCAGTGTTTGCTGCGCGTTACGACCGGCGAATCCGTAAACACATAGATGTTCCCGACCGTCGCTTGGAAAACTTTCGATCAGCAAGCGGTCGCGCTGAGGCAGGCGCGAGATCTGCCGCTGCAAGGCCAGCCATTCCTCGGTATGAGAGGGCAGTTGCGGCCAATCTTCTTGGGCAAACATGCGCAGAATGCGGTCGCTGAGCTGGGTGGAGGTTGCAAATTTCGTACCCGAGAAGGTCGCGATCTTGGGTTTGCGATCAGCACGACGGCTGACCTCGACCACCATTTCGCGCAGGCCCTCATACCGCACAATTTGTCCACCTATCAAAAAAGTGTCGCCAGGCGTCAGAGAGGCGGCAAAGGCTTCCTCAACCTCTCCCAACGGCTTGCCGCCCCGGCTGCGCTTTAGACGGACCTTGAGCGTGTCAGTGTCCTGAATTGTGCCCAAATTCATGCGAATGCGCGACGCTGCGCGGGGATCACGCAGCTGCCATTTCCCGTCAGCACGTTGTTGCAGCCGTTGCCAGCGATCATATGCCTTCAAGGCGTAACCACCGGTGGCGCAGAAATCGAGACAGGCGTCAAACTCGGCACGGTTCAGGTGCGCGTAAGGCCCCGCAGCCGTCATTTCCTTGTACAGATCACCAGCCTCAAACGGTCCGGCGCAGGCGGCAATCAGAATATGCTGGCACAAGACATCGCGGGGGCCAGGGCCGCGGGGTTCGCCATCCAGATCATGGGCTTTTACCGCCTCCAGCGCAGCGACGCATTCGACCACTTCAAACCGGTTGGCAGGCACCAGCAGCGCCTTTGAGGGCGCGTTATAACGGTGATTGGCCCTCCCGATCCGTTGAACAAGACGTTTGACATTCTTGGGTGCACCGATCTGGATCACCAGATCCACATCGCCCCAGTCGATGCCCAGATCCAAAGAACCAGTGCAAACGATGGCGCGCAGATCCCCCCGGACCATCGCAGCCTCAACCCTCTCGCGTTGTTGCCGGTCAAGGCTGCCGTGATGAATGCCGATGGGCAGGCCGTCTTCATTGGCCAGCCACAGGTTGTGAAAGAAGATTTCGGCCTGAGCGCGCGTGTTATGAAAGATCAGTGTGGTTTTATGCTGCCGGATTTGATCCAGCACCGCCGGAATCGCATAGGCTGCGCCACCACCGGACCAGGGCGGCATCTCGGTTGTTTCCAGCATTTGGATATCCGGGTCCGGCCCCGGATCTGCCTGCACGATCTGGCAGGGGTCTGGGTGGCGGGCCAGAAAGCGGGCTATTGCTGCGGGGTCTTCAACGGTGGCTGACAAGCCGACGCGACGCAGGGCAGGGTTGAGGCGTTGCAGTCGTGCCAGCGCCAGCATCAGCTGATCACCCCGCTTGCTTTCTGCCAGCGCGTGGATTTCATCGACGATGATCCGTTGCACACCATCGAACATACGTGGCGCATCTTCGTAAGAGGTCAGCAGTGCCAGGCTTTCGGGTGTGGTTAGCAGGATATGGGGCGGATCGGCGCGTTGACGTTTCTTTTGTGTGGCCGATGTGTCGCCGGTGCGATCTTCGATCCGTATGGGCAGGTTGATCTCGTCCACCGGGGTGCGCAGGTTACGTTTGATATCGGCCGCCAGTGCCTTGAGCGGTGAAACATAGATCGTGTGCAAACCGGTATGGGCACCGTCGGCCAGCTCGGCCAGTGTTGGCAGAAAGCCGGCCATGGTCTTGCCACCACCAGTGGGCGCGATCAGCAAGGTTGCGGGGTCTTGCGCCCGGTCGAACATCTCATGCTGATGCGGGTGGATGGACCAGCCTTTGGTGGAAAACCACGTACCGATCCGAGCGGGAATCTGCGTCATGAACACAGATTACCCGCGCGGCAGAGGAATTGGCACAGCGTTATTTGACGATTTTCTCGTCTTTTACGAACATGTTGGCCCAGGCGCGGTCGATCAGATCGGGGCTCATCTGATAGGGGATGCCCTCAAACTCGCAGATCGAGATCATCTGATCGATCAGGAAGATCGGCTGATAATTGGCGTAGATGTTGTTGATGGTCGGGTATTTAACCTTCAGCAGATGCACCAGTGCCGCCTCATCCAGTGGCATGCCGCGTTTGCGGGCCACCATGGCAAAGATTTTCAGGAAGTTTTCCTGGTTCGGACCGTCGATTTTGATTTTGAAGAAGATCCGGCGCAGGGCCGCTTGGTCGAAGATCTCATTCGGGTGGAAGTTGGTCGAGAAGATGACCAACGTGTCAAACGGCACTTCGAATTTCTCACCCGATTGCAGGCCCAGGATATCCTTGTTCTCTTCCAACGGAACAATCCAACGGTTGACCAGCGCCTGCGGCGGTTCAGCCTGACGGCCAAGGTCGTCCACGATGAAGATGCCGCCGGTCGATTTCAGCTGCAACGGAGCCTGATAGGTCCGCGCGGTCGGGTTGTAGACCAGATCCAGCATGCTCAGCGACAGTTCACCACCGGTCACAACCGTGGGTCGTTCGCATTGCACATAGCGCGAATCAAACCGTTTGCGGCGACGCAGGCTGTTGGGGTCGTCAGGCTCTTGCTCGATCGCAGTGTGTACGATCGGGTCATAGACGGTGATCACCTGACCGGCATATTCGATGGCGTAAGGCACATATACATTGTCCCCAAGCGCGTCGCGTATACCGTTCGAAATTGAGGATTTACCGTTGCCCGGAGGGCCATACATCAGGATTGAACGACCGGCGCTGACCGCGGGGCCCAGATGATCCAGCAGGCTGTCGGGCAGCACCAGATGGCCCATTGCGCCAACCAGTTGTTCTCGTGTGACCTGAATGTTGCGGATTGACTGGCGTTTAACCTGCTCGCGGTAAACGTCCAGCGGCACGGGCATGGCACCGAAGTATTCTGACTGGCTCAGCGCGTCCAAGGCGCGGGCCTTGCCTGCATCGGTCAGCTGATAGCCCATCTCGTTGCCGCTGTTAGCATTCAGGGTCCCGGTCGCCTCCAGCAGTTTCTGATCGCGTGCGATGTCCACTAGTTCCTGCGTTACCGAACCGGGCAGACAAATGGCCGCTGCGATTTCGGAAACGGTGCTGGCATTTTTGCGGAAGACGGTTTTCAGCAGAATATCCCGCATCATCACCAGCGGAAGTTTCATTTCGCCCAGGCCTTTTGGGGCAGGGGGGGCCATAACTGCGGAAGTCTGCATATTCATGCGCGTTGCTCGTTTGTCAAAGTGTCACGCCAAATACCCGAATGAGGGCGGTTTGGAGGAAAAATGACCCAGCTTTGTGGCGGGACAAAGGCAATGACAAGGCGTGCTGATGATAGTTTACGATCCGAGAACAGTACCCAAAATCAAGTACATGGCCAGGGAACCAGCCAGAGCAAGGCCCATTGGAAACTGTTTGCCGCGATCCCAGCTTTCCCAATGCGGCGCAATGGCCCGCAGCGGTGTATGTTTAGCAAGCCGGTGTGTCACAACAGCGGCCAGAATACAGGCCATAAGGATCAGCATCATCACCCTGAGATCACCCAACCAGATAAAAGCAGATGCCGCAGCCATGAACTTGGCGTCGCCCGCACCCATGACCCCTGCAGCGTTCAGGATGATACCCAGAAGCAAGATCACCACGATATGGAGCAGTTGCCATGCATAAATCGGCAACGACACCGACAAAGGACCCAGATTGCCGCTTAGCCAGTCTGTCGACCAGGGTGGTATTGCGATCAGGCCGATTACAACAAAGACCAGCGTCAGCGCGTAAACGGCATGGTTCTTGATCCGCATGTCACGCATATCGGTGAAGGCGACATAAAAACAGATCGGCAGCACAAACGGCAGAAACCAGGCCGCAGCGGCTGCTGGAATGTGCATGTATCAGGCCCCTTCAAGCGCACGAAGCGAGCGGACCGCTTCGTCGAAATGCTGTGGATGGGTAGCGATTGCTTCGCGGAACAGGTTCTTTGCGGTTGTGACGTCGCCTTGTTTAACAGCTGAAATTGCCATTGTGTTCAGCAGCCGCGCCCGCTCGATCTGGGTCATCGGAACGACTGGTAGGCTATAGTTGCCCTGTGCCGAACGGGCCAATACCAGATTGTTCTTGGCGGTGAACAATGAGCTATCCTGACGGATGGCGTCAGTGAACAGGCGCTCAGCTTCGGCATATTCACCGCGGGTCAGTTTCGAATATCCCCAGTTGTTCATGACGCTGCCGGGCCGGGTGGTCAGGCCGACTGCGGTTTCATAAAAGTGGTCAGCACGCTTCCATTCTTTGCGCGAATCCGCGACCACTGCTTCAAGTCGATACCTCTTGAAGGTCTCAAAGGTTGGGGGAACTGTATCCAGAACTGATTTGGCCTTTGCCCAGTCGCCGCTCCTGACCAATGCATCCGCGTACTCGACCCTGTCCGCGGCGTTCGTGCCCTTCATTGTCGTCACGCGCTTCCACGCGGCTGCGGCTTCAGTCGTGCGCTTGGCACGTCCCAGAGAAATGGCCAATCCGCGTTGAAGGTCGATCCGGTCGGGATTTTTTAGCGCGGCACCCTGAAAATAGGTAACAGCTTCGTTTGGGTCAGCCGCGTTCAGAAGCACATCGTTCAAGTTTGTTTCGTCAATCACGTTCACTTCTTGAAACGTGCGTTCGACTTTTTCCTCTTCGGTTTCCTTTGCACAGGCCGAAAGGATCAGACCGCTGATAATGACAGTCGGAATCAAGAATTGCTGGCGCATTTTTGCGTCCTTTACTGCTCTTGCCTCAATTACTGGATCTTGCGGAGCGTAAATTGCCCGTCGCCACGCTGTTCCAGTGTGTATTCTTGTTCTTGAGTAGTAGTATTAACAGGATTTTCCATTTTTGCGAGTGCTAAGCGCAGATTGTCGCGGATTGCGTCACTTTCGCCATTGTCCAATGCAAACGCTCGCTGAAACACCTGTGCGGCCTCGGGATATTCCTGTTTTTCCATCAGAAGGACACCAAGATTGTTCCAGGCGACGGGCCAGTCGGGCTCGTTCTCAACAGCGCGGCGCAAAAGTGTCTCAGCCTGGCCCACCCTTCTTAAGCCAAGATTGGCTGTTCCCAGTGACGTCAGCACCTGTGTGGTCATACCTTGATCCAGCGCGGCGCGGGAAAACGACTCTAATGCCAGCTCGTATTCGCCAGCGGCCATCAATCTGTTTCCGACCGTTATGTTGTCTTCAGCCTCACCTTTGGGATCAAACCCCGGCGCGTCCAAGCCGTTTGACGACGACTCTTCCGTGCAGGAAGCCACCACAGCGCAAACTGTGGTGGCCCAAAGTATTCGGCGAAACCCGAAAGGGAAGCACCTGTTTTCAGCTTTCATAGGGTTCTATCCGCCCGCGCGTCCAAAACTCGAAATGACCCTTACCGACGGACCGATCAGAATGATCAGCAATGGCGGCACTGTCAGCGCCATTGTGACAAGAGTCATCTTTGTCGGCAACTTGTTCGCGGCCTCTTCGGCGCGCATGACGCGTTTGTCTCGCATCTCACCGGCATACACCCGCAGAGCTTCGGCAATGGATGTACCAAATGACGCCGATTGGATCATCACGGTCACGAATGAATTCACATCCTGCACACCGCACCGCGTACCGAAGTCGCGCAGAACCGTATCTTTGTCCTTACCGGCCTTCATTTCGTAGGCGACGATTTCAAATTCTTGCGCGATGTCAGGGTAGGAGGCACTCATTTCGCTGGCCACACGGACGATTGCCTGATCCAGGGATTGCCCGGCTTCGACGCATACTAGCATCAGGTCAAGCGTGTCGGGAAATCCTGCGGTAATGGCTTCTTTTCGCTCTTCCACTCGACGTGAGATCCAGTATTTGGGGGCGAAGTAGCCGATCGCGCCCGGAACAAAAACCCGGATGATCATCTGCTGACCGGTGAATTCCTGTCCACCGGAAAAGACGGTGATCAACAGGACTCCGACGAGAATCCCAAGAATACCCAGCGAAAACTGAGCGAAATGGAAGAACCGAACCGAGTCTTTCGACCGATACCCGGCCTGCCGCAGTTTCAGTTCGACCGCCGAATATTCTTCTTCGTTCTTAGGCTCAAGGAACGTTGCAAATTTCTCAAGCTGCTCGTTACGGCTTGAGTTGCGAAGCCGTTCTTTTTTGTCTTTTGTTTGCTTTTTAGGGGCTGAGTTTGATCTTTGCAGTTTTTTCAGCGGGTCTTCGGGCTGATTCATCATCAGCGAGACGGCCACAAGAATCATTATCAGACCCAGAATGCCGACAACGATAAGCGGTCCGAATTCACCCAGGTGTTGTGTCAAAAGGTCATTGATGCTGGTCAGAAATTCCATGATGCGCCCTCAGACCTTAATGTTGGTGATGATCTTCATGACGATCAGGTTCAGTGTCAGCATGATGGCGACAACGAAACAGGCGGGGATGAACCAGGGATGGTCCAACACCTCGTCATAATAGCCTGGGTCTTTAACCAGGATGAAAACCAGACAGGCAATCGGAAAGCCAGACAGGAACTTTCCTGACCACTGCGCTTCGGCGGTGATGGCTTTTACCCGGCGGAACAGGCGGAATCGGGCCCGGATGACCTGAGCCAGACCGGCCAGAATTTCAGCGAGGTTACCACCGGATTGCTGTTGGATACCCACAGCGACGGCCAAAAAACGCAAGTCCTGCATGTCCAGCCGCTCGGCCATATCTTTCAAGGCCTCACCGACATCGCGGCCATAGGCACATTCATCCGCAATGACGCCAAATTCAGTGCCCAGCGGATCCTGAACTTCGTTTGAAACCACCTGAATGGTCGACACGAACGGGTTACCCACACGCAGCGAACGCACCATCAATTCAACCGCGTCGGGCAGTTGTTCCTCAATCATACCCATGCGTTTCTTGGCCTTGTGATTGACCCATGCGTAAACGCCTCCGATGCCAATCGCGATAGAGATTACGGCGCGCAGTGCGGTATCTGTGGCAGTGCCAATGCTGAGCCCGACAAACGCCACGCTGGACACCAAAGCCATGATCATGATCAACTGACGCGGGGAAAACGCAATCGCCGCCTTCTGAGCCTTGTCAGCAAGCAGTGAATACAGAGGGATGCTCTGCGATTTCATATGCTGCTGCATTTCCTTGCGCAGCTGCTCAAGCACCTGTTCGCGCCCGGCACCCTTTTCCAGCATGTCCAGACGGCGGTTAACCCGGCTGTTCAGGCTGATGGATTTGCCGAAGGCGACAAGATAGATGCCCTCGACCAGGGCAAGAACCCCCACAAAGATGGCGACATAGATAATCGCCTCCATAGGCACATTCATGCGTGTTTCTCCTACATCGTGGTTGGGTCGTAGATCGACGCTGGTAGATCAAAGCCCCACAGACGGAAGCGTTCCGAATAGTGGCTGCGCACGCCGGTTGCGGTGAAATGACCGATGATCTTGTTGTCGGGTGTTAGTCCAACGCGTTGAAAACGAAAAATTTCCTGCATCGAGATCACATCGCCTTCCATCCCTGTGATCTCGGTGATCGAGGTCATCCGGCGTGAACCGTCCTGTAAGCGGCTGGCCTGCACAATCAGGTTCACAGCAGATGAGATCTGGCTGCGGACCGCCTTGATCGGCATCTCGATCCCTGCCATGGCAATCATGTTCTCTAG
This sequence comes from Ruegeria sp. HKCCD7296, assembly GCF_013110775.1. Lineage (NCBI taxonomy): Bacteria > Pseudomonadati > Pseudomonadota > Alphaproteobacteria > Rhodobacterales > Roseobacteraceae > Ruegeria > Ruegeria sp. HKCCD7296. Next base: position 134,998 of record NZ_WVRF01000007.1, on the reverse strand, counting down.
TCGCGAAATACCGTCACGCGCCGAGTTGGCGTGGATCGTGGTCATCGACCCATCGTGGCCGGTGTTCATGGCCTGCAACATGTCGATCACTTCGGCGCCTCGCGTCTCACCCACGATGATGCGATCAGGCCGCATACGCAGGGCGTTTTTCAAACAGTCGCGCGGGCTGACTTCGCCTTTGCCTTCCACGTTGGGCGGGCGGCTTTCCATTCGTCCCACATGGGTCTGCTGCAACTGAAGTTCCGCCGTATCCTCGATGGTCAGGATGCGCTCGGCATCGTCGATAAAACTGGACAGTGCGTTCAAAGTGGTTGTTTTACCGGAACCGGTACCGCCCGAAACGATTATGTTCAGGCGCGTTGATACCGCCGCCTGCAGGTAGGCAGCCATTTCTTCCGTGAAAGCGCCGAAATTGACCAGATCGTCAATGCCCAGCTTGTCCTTTTTGAATTTACGGATCGAGACCAGCGATCCATCCACCGCAATTGGCGGGACCATGGCGTTGAAACGCGAGCCGTCGGCCAGACGGGCGTCAACATAAGGGTTTGATTCATCAACACGACGACCCACAGCGGACACGATCTTGTCGATGATCCGCATCAGGTGTTTTTCATCCTTGAACGTGATGTCGCTGAGTTCCAGCTTACCCGCGCGTTCAACAAAAATCTGTTGCGGGCCGTTGACCAGAATATCGTTGACCGTGTCGTCTTGTAGCAGGGTCTCAAGCGGGCCGAGACCTGTCACCTCATCATACAGTTCTTTGTTCAGTTGAGACCGGTCTTCGCGGTTCAGAACGATGTTCTTGGTTTCCAGAACCTCGCTGGCAATTGCGCTGATTTCTGCGCGCAATTCGGCTTCGCCCGCGTTTTCCAAAGCCGCAAGGTTCAGGTTTTCCAACAATTCCTTGTGCAGCTCGATCTTGATTTCGCCCAGTCGTTCCTTTCGCTTGCGATCACGATCGGATCCAACGACCTCGCCGGGCTTCTTTTTTTGGGGTTTGCGTGCAACCGCTGTCGTTGTGGCAGCGGCCTGTGCAACGGGCGCTGCCGGTTCGGTGGCTTGTGCCGGCGCTTTTACCGGCTGTGCAGCGGACGGTTTCTTATATCTTGAAAACACGGCAGGTACCCCTTTGCAAAGATGTTACGCAGCTTCTTCGGCGCTGCCGCTACCAAGGCTGTGAAGCGATTTTGCCAGTTTCGCGATTTCCCGGCGCAACGGGTTCTTGGCGGCCGAATTTGCCAGTGGCAGACCGTGGTCACCGCTCTGCATGACCGGCTTACCCCCGTCGGGCAATTGCAAGTCGATCGAGATCCCAAGGCTTTCACCCATACGCTTTACTCGGCTCTTTCCGTTGAGATCAGTAAACTTGGGCGCTCGGTTCAGAGCAAAACGCAGTTTATTGAAGGGCAACTCCTCGGCCTGTAAGGCGCGCTTCAGGCGCAGCGCGTTCTGCGCAGAGCGCATGTCCAATTCGATCATCGCGAAATACACATGTGCCGCTTGCAAGACCGTTTCAGACCACAGAACCAGCGTCTTGGGCATATCGACGATCACATAGTCGAAATGTGTGCGGGCCATGTCGATAACGCGCTGAATATCATCTGGTGTAATCAGATCCAGCGGCACCATATCCGATGGTGCCGTCAGAACCTGAAGCTTTTCTTCATAAGTTTGAAGCGCTTGCGAGAAAACCTCGTTATCCATCGATTCGGTATCTGACAACATTTCAAAAACCGTTTCGCGCCGCGGCAGGTCCAGATAGGTGGAAACCGTACCGTATTGAAGATCCAGATCGATCAGGCAGACCGAAGGGGCATCTTTTTCCGACGCACAGGCCAACTCCCAAGCCAGGTTGACGGCCATTGTGGTCGCACCCACACCGCCAGCCAGCCCTTGTACAACGAACAAAGCCCCTTCCTTTGCCTCACCGCTTGTCAAAGGAACGGCGGCGGCCTGAGCCACTGCGACAGGATCGGGCTGCTTCATGCGCTCGATCGCTTCTTGCAGTTCGCCTTCCGGAAGAGGGTAGGGGACGAATTCGTCTGCGCCTTTGCGCAATAGCTGATGCAGTGAGGCTGGTGTGACGTCTTCAGCGATCAGGACAACTTTGATTTTCTTTTCTTTGGCCTGGGTGATGATCTCACCCATCAAAGAAAGGTTGTCTTCGTCCTCTCCATCAATTGCCAACGCCACAAATTCAAGAGATTCAGCTTCTGGCTGGCTGAAAAAGGCCAGCGCCTCGGCAAAGCCCAGATCTCCCCAGCGTTCACCCAGAATGGCCTCCATGTCTTCGATCAAAAGATCGAAATTTTGGACATCCCGGCTGATGGTGCAGGCCAAAATTGCTGTATTGTCATCTTGCGGCGTCGCGCTGGTCATAAACACTATCCTCGTCGTGAGGGCTCAGCATGTCATATGAACGAAATCCGCCAGATTGATGTGCTGTCGCCCCAATACGGTCAAATTTGGCCGCAGGTCACCCTATTGTTCACAATGTTGCTTTGAAGTTGGGCAAGAATTGGGCGCAAAAGAACCAATTGTAGGGAAATGGGCGACGATGCCGCCCATTTCGGATGTATTATCCATCATCGCCTTCTGACGCGGTCACTTCTTGGACCGTGCTCTTGAATGTCGCACTTTCCACATATTCCCGGTAGATCACATTTGCGTATTTGCCGTCCAGAAGCTGCCGGTTGCCGTCAACAAAGCCTGAAACCTCGGTCACAGTCCGGCGGTTCCGGCGGTCGCGCTGCTGTGTGGCAATCAAAGGCTGCGATTTGCCAAAGGACACAACTGCTTCAAGTCGCGAACGCGAGATTCCTTGGCGCTCAAGGAAGGCCACAACCGACTGGGCACGGCGCAAGCCGAGGCTTTTGTTGTAGCTGGTCGAACCCACAGCGTCGGTATGGCCGTATACCCGGAAGCGCGCTTCAGGGAACTGTTTGATCCAGTCTGCTTGCTGCAACAGGATTCGCTGTGCCGACGCGTCCAACTGTGAACTGTTAAAGGCAAAGTTCACCTGGCTTGGTACATCCGCCGCAAAGCGTTGGCCGAGGATCTGAGCGTAAGTCAGTTCACCGTTTTGTACCTGAATGTTGTTCAACGTTGCGTTGCCGAAAGTTCCAGCATCGATCTCGTATCCGGCCTCGCGCGTACATGCGGCAACTGCGACCGTAAGACCCAATGTGATGATCCACTTTTGCATTGGTCCTATCCTCCTGATCAATCTAGGACGTAGCCGTACGAGCTGCCGAAATCTTGTTTGGCAACTTCGGATGCTCCACCGGAACCGGCACGCTGAGTGCGTGCGACCTGCCCATTCACGAACAGATCAAATTCGCTGGGCGGCTTGACCCGGTCGGTTGGAAGGGCCAGCGCTTCGCCGCGCGTTGGCGAGACCAGGTGCGCAGTAATGATAACAACGAGTTCGCTTTGCTCACGCTGGTAGTTGGCGCTGCGGAACAGGGCCCCAAGAACCGGAACGTCGCCCAGCCATGGAACTTGGTTGCTCAGGTCTGCAAAATCATCCTGGATCAATCCCGCTATAGCAAAGCTTTCGCCGTCACGCAGTTCAATCGTCGTAGTTGCCCGGCGCGTGATGAAGCTGGGAACGGGGTCACCGTTAAGCGTGAAGTCAGAGCTTTGATCAATGCTTGAAACCGCTGTTGCCATTTCAAGGTTGATCAGGTCTCCATCTACGACGCGAGGGATGAAATCGATCTCGACACCGAACGCTTTGTATTCAATGGTTATGACGCCTTCATCCTGTGGTACTGGAATCGGAACTTCGCCACCGGCCAAAAATGTTGCTTGCTGACCAGATAGGGCTGACAAGTTCGGTTCAGCCAAGCTGCGGGCCAGCCCCTTGCTTTCAAGCGCCTCCAGCAACAAGCGAACCTGAGTTGAACCGGCACCAAACCCGAAAAGGATCGCGCCTGTGTTTGTTTGAATCGCAGGTATGTTGTTGTTGAGGGCATTATTAAGTGAAAGCTGGTTGTTGAGAGTGTTGAAACCACCTGTCACATCACTGCCGCCGAAACCCAGTGAAGCGGTCAAGCTCTTGGCAACGGACCGATTCATCTCGGCAAAGCGCACTTTCAACATCACCTGCTGAACGCCACCAACTGACATGAGGTTCGAGACGCGATCAGGCGCATAGCGTTCGGCTAACTCCAGTGCACGCGACAGTTTGGCCGAGCTGGAAACCGTACCGGACAGCACGATGCCATCATTGGCGGTGCGAACTTCAATGGGTTCTTCAGGCAGAATCTGACGCAGACGCTCCTTGAACTCCGAAACATCGGGTGAAACGCGTACGCGGACGTTGGCTAACAGGTTGCCGGCCCCGTCAAACAGGGTCAGTGTCGTTAAGCCCGGAGCCTTACCCAGAACATAAATGGTCCGGTCCGACAACGACGAGATGTCCGCAATGCCTGCGTTGGCAATGCTGAGTTCAGCAAACGGTTGCTCGCTTTCAACGACGATTGCGCGGTTCATAGGGACATCCAGTGTTTCCACCGTACCCTTTTTAACCACGCGCAAAGTTTCAGCCCAGGCGGCGTCGCCAACCGGACTAATAACAAGCGACAACCCCAGCAGGGTTGCGCTGATCCAGGAACGTATTGTCATGTGACCTGCCTCTCCGATCACGCCTCGTTTTTTGGGTCTTATGCCCTATACCAAAGCAGACTGCGCGAATTCCAAATTTATTGCAATAATCAATGGTTTCCGGAATGTTCCTTATGTGGAGAATTGGCAACAACCACAAAAAAAGAGCCGCACCCTAGGCGCGGCTCTGATCTTGTAAGGTTCTGAATTAGCGTCAATTTGTGCAAGGGATAGGCACGTTGACAATCTCGCCGCCGCGTCTGATGCGGGTCGTGCAAACTTCTTCTACTTTCTGTTCCGGTTCCGGTGCTGCAGCTTGAATGCCAAGCAGCTTGCGCTGGTCAACTTCAATCGTAGATGCGACAGATTCATCTGCTACACCAACCAGTGCCAGTGACAGTCGGCCGGAATTTTGAGCTTGTGCCAGAGCGGCGACCTGTTGCGGAGTTACCGCAACTGTGACGGTCCGTGCGATCGTTGTGTTGGTGACGTCGGACCCCGCTGTTTGGTCAACGGCGATCAATTGTACATTGGTTTCGATCAGGCGGGTAATGCCCCCGTTGCCAGTGCCTTCAAGAGTGCCGCTGGAGCCTGTCCAGTAGATGTCCACATTATCACCAGGGCGCAAAAAGCCTGAAACGCCCGACGCAACATCAACACTGATTGCAAAGGCGCGCATCCCTTTTTCAAGACGCGAGGTCAGGCCAGCTTTTTCACCAGGCTCGGTAATCTTGACGCCCATGATCGCTTCGTCTTTTTCCATCGTTCTCAGAACAAAACGTTCTGTAGGACCGTTTTCAGGGAACAGAGCTGTGAGTTCAGTGAAGGTGCCTTCCGGAATCGCGTTTTCCGGCCAGTCCACAGCGCGGATGTCTTCCTGCGTTAGACGCTCGCCGTACTTAAGTGCGCGATTCGACACATATACTGTTACCGTAGGAATTACCTCGACCTGTGCGTTGGCCAGAGCCTCTTCTGCGGCAAGCCTTTGACGGGCCAGCTCGTTTTGGTAAGCCGAGATATAGTTGCGCGCCATATAGACTGCGCCTCCGGCCAGAGCTACGCCGACAATTAGGACAAGTCCGAATACCGCTCGCATGCGAGTACCTCTTTATTTAGTTTGGTCGAATACTAAGCTGCCGCAAGGGCGCTTTGAAACAGCCTAATCCTTAAATGCAAATTGTGTCGAAATGTGGGACAAATATGTCTGATTGTCAGTTTCTCTGCCAAAATCCACACAATTCTGCACATGATCTATCGAGCTTCACCCGACATTTGGGTTTGACGCAAAAAACGCCACATCCCAATGGACGTCGCGTTTTTTAATTTGGGGAATTGCTTTGCTCAGGCCGCCAAAAGCACCAAGCTGCGTGATTTAACCGCCGCCACCCGCGGTACCCTCGGTGACGATCCCGCCAGGAGCGCTGTTTGAGCCGGTGCTGACTACGGCAGCATTCATGGCTTCGTTTGCATTTCCGCCTAAGCTGTCAACGCTGGAACTGATGACGAGGTATGTCGCACCGGACAGGCCAATGACAACAGCCGTCAGCACTACCCAGTCGACTGTCACCGCGCCCGCTTCTTCCGATTTGAAGCGTTTTAGGAACTTGACCATGTTCTCTACTCCAATTGATTTTAACCATATTGCTGGCAGCTTTTATTCAAAAGATTGCGCGGGAATGGCGGAAATTGGGCAATAATAGGCTTTTTAGGATTGAACTTGGACAAACGCTGTTTTCGCGCGAGATTTAAGAAGCTTTGGGAACAAAGCCAGGTTGCGCGTGGTGTCGGGTGTTTCCAAGTTCTAATCCAAGACGTTGCCTGCTTAGTCTTGATGTGAGCATTAAGTTAGTTTGCAGGTCGCCCTGGACAAAAAAGGCCGCGCCAGACTGGCGCGGCCTCGAAAATTCTCTATGTCAACAACTTAGTTGCTTGTGCCTTCGGTGGTGATACCGCCCGAAGTGGTGTTGCTGCCGGTGCTCAGTGCCGCGCCGTTCAGCGCTTCGTTCACGCCGGTTGCCAGGCCAGTGGCGCCGGTTTCGATCTGCTGGTAAGCAACTGCGGCCAGGCCGATGACTGCTGCGGTCAGAACAACCCAGTCAACTGTTACTGCGCCGTCTTCGTCTTTGCGGAAGTTCTTGATGAACTTGATCATGTTACGTCCCTCCTAAAGGATCTAAATAAGTCTAATGAACCTCGGCGTCTTCCAGAGCTTCCTCTCTCAGTCCGCTCCCGTCCGTCTCGGTATGCATCTATGTTTGCCTGTGGTGCGTGGCAGGAATTGGGCCAAACACAGATTTTTTTTCGTGCAGCTTAACTTTTTAGTTAGAAAATGCATAAGCAACTGAAATAAAACGATTAAAAAAATGCAATGGTCAGATCATACCTGTTTGGACGGTGCAAAATTGCGTCAAATGAGGCGAAATTGCCCCATTTCGCTTTGTTTTTCTGGCTTTGCGCGAAGATTCGAGGTTCAAATCGCCTAAAAAGAAAACATGAGGCAGGCAAATGAATCTCCGGACCGCACTCCAATGCGCCGGTGTACTCGCGTTTCTAGTTTCGAGTGTCACATATGCAGACGCAACCGAAGTAGAACCGCGCGGCGTGTACAAACGGATCAAAGCACCCCAGCCGGGTGAACGCCCCCGCGTGACCGTACAAATCACTGCGGAGGAACATGCAACACAACCTTCTGCGCCCAGCACAGGGGCCGACCTATCGGTGCCAGATGTCATTGCGCGCACAGAAGTTGCCCAGCCGATTCCTCCAGAGGCACAAAACAAGCGTAATCCCAAAGGGTCTTATAAAGCTTTCTGGGACAGGATCTCGCCCGAGATAGGTCAGGGTGGTGCAGGACGTTTAGATGCCGCCATCTCGGCCCTTGCAGCCACGAGTGTGCGGTCTCCCCGACTTCAAACCCTGCAGAACATTGCGCAGCAGCAGGGTAAAGAGATTCTGCGCTCAACTGTCGGTACCAATGTCTCACCAGCGCTGGTCTTGGCAGTGATCTCGGTCGAGTCCGCCGGGCGGGTGGATGCGATCAGCTCTGCCGGAGCGCAGGGGCTCATGCAACTCATGCCTGCCACGGCGGCACGCTTCGGGGTGAAAGACAGCCTTCAGCCAGCACAGAACATCGCCGGAGGGGTGAAATACCTCAACTGGCTGATGGAAGAGTTCGGGAACGATCCAATTCTGGTATTGGCCGGATACAACGCAGGTGAAGGTGCAGTGCGTAAACACAGCGGTGTGCCACCCTATACGGAAACCCGGGACTATGTGCCCAAAGTTCTGGCTGCATTCCAGATCGCAAAGGCCTTGTGTGCCACCCCGCCTGATCTGATTTCTGACGGCTGCGTGTTCCAGACCTCAAACTAAATAAGGCCCGCCTCGATTCGGCGGGCCTTTGTTCTTTTAAGAAACAAGTGTCGCTTGTGTTGCTGCGCGCATCTCGTCTTCGCTGACACCATCGGCCAGTTCGACGATCTTCAGGCCGCCTTCGACCACATCCAATACACCGAGATTGGTGATGATGCGATCGACCACGCCTTTACCTGTCAGGGGTAGGGTGCATTCTTTCAGAACCTTGCTGTCGCCGTGCTTGTTGGTGTGATCCATCACAACGATGACACGGCCGACACCCGCGACCAGATCCATTGCTCCACCCATGCCTTTCACCAGCTTGCCTGGAATCATCCAGTTTGCCAGGTCGCCTTTCTCATCCACTTCCATGGCGCCCAGAATCGCCGCAGCGATTTTGCCGCCGCGGATCATGGCAAAAGAAGTGGCGCTGTCGAAATAGGCCGTTCGGGACAGTTCTGTGATCGTCTGCTTGCCTGCATTGATCAGGTCTGGGTCTTCCTCGCCTTCAAACGGGAAGGGCCCCATGCCCAGCATGCCGTTTTCCGATTGCAGGGTGATGTCCTTGTCGCCAACATAGTTCGCCACCAGCGTCGGAATGCCGATGCCGAGGTTCACATACATGCCGTCTTCCAGTTCCTCTGCCGCGCGCGCGGCCATCTGATTGCGGTCCCAGGGCATTATGCTTCCTCCTTCTTGCGGGTGGTGCGTTGTTCGATGCGCTTTTCGTGCTCGCCCTGAATGATGCGATGCACATAGATGCCGGGCAGGTGAATCGAATCCGGGTCAAGTGAGCCGCGCGGAACGATCTCTTCTACTTCGGCTACGCAAATTTTGCCGCAGGTCGCCGCAGGCACATTGAAATTACGGGCGGTCTTGCGGAACACGAGGTTTCCGGTGTCATCCGCCTTCCACGCCTTAACGATGGCCAGATCGGCGAAGATCCCTTCTTCTAGGATGTAGGTCTCGCCATTGAAGTCCTTATGTTCCTTGCCATCGGCGATCACCGTGCCCACGCCTGTCTTGGTATAAAAGCCGGGAATACCGGCACCACCTGCGCGCATCCGCTCGGCCAGGGTTCCCTGCGGGTTGAATTCCAGTTCCAATTCACCGCTCAGATACTGGCGCATGAATTCAGCATTTTCGCCGACATACGAGCTGATCATCTTTTTGACCTGCTTTGTTTGCAGCAAAATGCCGATTCCAAAATCGTCCACACCGGCATTGTTCGATGCAAAGCTCAGGTCTTTGACGCCAGACTCTTTAATAGCTTCGAGCAATAGTTCCGGAATGCCGCACAGGCCAAAGCCGCCCGCGGCAATCAGCATACCATCTGTCAGAACCCCATCGAGCGCTTCAGAGGCATTGGCATAGATTTTTTTCATGGAAAACTCCCCCAATGACATGGTGATGGGCAGGTTGTGCCGCCACGTCATGGGGAAGTCAATGAAACCAAGGGTGTGTTGGTATTTCTACCTATTCCGCCGCCTTCTTGGTTGCCTTCTTGGCTGCGGCCTTCTTCTTTGGGGCCGCCTTTTTCTTGGTGCCTTTCTTGGCGGCGCGTTCATTCACCAGTTCGATGGCCATTTCCTGCGTCACGTCTTCTGGCTTGATGTCCTTGGGAATGGTCGCATTGACCTTTTCCCATTTGACATATGGCCCATAGCGACCATCCAGAACTTGCATGGCGCCGCCGTCAGGATGTTCGCCCAACTCCTTCAACGGTTTCGCAGCCGCGCGGCGTCCGCGCCCTGGATTGGCGCGTTTTTCAGCCAGCAACTCGACCGCGCGGTTCATGCCGATCTCGAACACATCGTTGGGGTCTTTGAGATTGGCGTAAACCGGCTTTGCCTCTTCCGGCAGTTGGTGCATCAGGTAGGGGCCAAACCGCCCGAAATTCGAGCTGATCATGCCACCCTCAGGGTGTTCGCCGATCTGACGTGGCAGAGAGAGCAGCGTCAGAGCTTTCTCAAGGTCCATGTCATCTTTGCTCCACCCGCGCGGCAAAGAGGCGCGCGGTGGCTTCTTGTTCTCGGGCGTGGGTTCGCCGCGCTGAACGTAAGGACCGAAACGACCAGACTTCAGCCAGATCTCATCACCCGCATCTTCGCCCAACAAGCGTTCATCCCCTTCGGCACCTTCACCTGCGATGGGACGCGTATAGGTGCATTCGGGGTAGTTGCCGCAACCAACGAAACCGCCCGTGCGCGAGGTTTTCAGGTGCAATTGCCCAGTGCCGCACTTCGGGCATATCCGCGGATCCGATCCATCCTCACGCGGCGGGTACAGCTGCGGCGCGAGCGCTTCGTCCAGCTTGTCCAGTACTTCGGAAATTCGCAGTTCGGACGTCTCGCCAATTGCGGCCGAGAAATCGCGCCAGAACTTGCCCAGCAGGTCCTTATAATCGCGGTCCCCTGCGCTGACGTCGTCCAGTTCTTCTTCCAGATTGGCTGTGAATTCATAACCCACATATTGACGGAAGAAGTTCAGCAGAAAGATCGTGACGATCCGGCCCTTTTCTTCGGGGATCAGTCGGTTTTTGTCTTTGCGCACATATTCCCGATCCTGAATCGTGGTCACGATCGAGGCGTAAGTCGAGGGGCGACCGATGCCAAGTTCTTCCATGCGCTTGACCAGTGTGGCTTCGGTATAGCGGGGCGGAGGCTGCGTGTGGTGCTGCTGCGCCAGAACGGATTCGTTTTCGGACAGGATTGCGGCTTTTTCCTCGGCCTTCGCGAACTGACCTTTCAGTGAGGTTTTGGCAAAACGCGCCGGATCGCCCTGCATGATCTGCGGCAAGCGCTTTTCGTCGTCGTCGGCTACATCGTCGCGACCTTCTTCATAAACACGCATGAACCCGTCAAACATGACTACCTGACCAGTGGCGCGCAAGCCGACCTGACCGTCATCGCTGCCGATCTCTACGGTGGTCCGCTCCAGTCGGGCGGCGGCCATCTGACAAGCTATGGTGCGTTTCCAGATCAGGTCATAAAGCTTGCGCTGATCCTCATCGGTGACTTTCAGGGCCTTGGCATCGCGTGACATATCCGTTGGGCGGATACATTCGTGCGCTTCCTGTGCGTTCTTGGCCTTGTTCTTGTACATGCGCGGGCTGTCCGGCACATATTCGGCGCCATAGCGCTCCGCGATTGTATCGCGGGTGGTGGCCACGGCCTCGGGGGCCATATCGATACCGTCGGTCCGCATGTAGGTAATGTAGCCAGCCTCATATAGCCGCTGCGCCACCTGCATCGCGTGGCGCGCACCCATGCCGAACTTGCGGCTGGCCTCTTGCTGCAAGGTTGATGTCATGAACGGCGCGCTGGGGTTGCGTGCTGCCGGTTTCGCCTCGACCGAGGTGACGCTGAGCGCCCGACTTGTGATAGCCTGAACCGCCAGCTCCGCCTGCGTGGCGTTGGCCAGATCGTGCTTGTCCAGTTTCTTGCCGGCCAGAGTAACCAGCCGCGCCTCATAGGTCTGGCCGCGCGGTGTTTCGAAAAGCGCCTTAACCGACCAGTATTCGACCGGCTTGAACGCCTCGATCTCCATCTCGCGTTCGACGATCAGGCGCAGACAGACGGATTGCACGCGACCGGCGGACTTTGCACCGGGCAGCTTGCGCCAAAGGACGGGAGAAAGGTTGAAGCCCACCAGATAGTCCAGCGCACGGCGGGCCAGATAGGCCTCGACCAGCGGCATGTCGACCTGACGCGGGTTCTGCATCGCCTGGGTGACGGCTTCTTTGGTGATGGCGTTGAACGTTACGCGGCTGACCGGCGTATCTTTCTTGATCGAACGGCGCTTGGTCAGAGCTTCTTGCAAGTGCCAGCTGATCGCCTCGCCCTCACGATCAGGGTCAGTGGCGAGGATCAGTGCGTTATCTTCTTTCAGGGCATCGGCGATGGCTTTGACATGTTTGCGGCTGTCATTGCCAACTTCCCATTTCATGGAAAACTCATGCTCGGGATCGACCGACCCATCCTTTGGTGGAAGGTCCCGAACATGGCCGTAAGAGGCCAAAACTGTGTAGTCGGGGCCGAGATATTTATTGATAGTTTTTGCTTTGGCCGGAGATTCTACAACAACTACAGGCATTTAAGGGGAAACCTCGCTCGACGAATTTGGCGCCTTCTATGGTGGTGCAAAATGTGTGGGGCAAGCGGGAATTGTCAATGCGTTCCTTTTGCAGGTCGAAAAACGCCTTAATTTCAGGTCATTATTCAAGGTGCCGTGTCTCTGGAAGGGCCGACACCATGTTTCATGGAAGTGGTTCGATCAGCCTGCCAGGGACAATAGACCCCCGGGCTGGCGCTGGATTCGTCCATCCAGTTCCAGATCGACCAATGCGGGGCCAAGCTCGCCAGCCGATGCCGCGATGTCTCGCAGCAACTGGTCTTCCGCGATGGGTGAGGGGCCAAGTCGTTCAAGGATTTGAATGTGTAAGTCTTGGGCAGGGTGTGCGACCGGGGTAGGTGGCTGCTGGGGGCGGTGTGAAGGCAGGTTGTCCTTGTGGGGCAAGGCTTCAACCACGTCCTCCGCGGACCGGACCAAGATAGCCCCATCCCGAATCAACAGATTGCACCCGGCGGCCCGCGCATCGAAGGGGTGGCCGGGTACGGCCAGAACCTCGCGCCCCTGATCCAAGGCATCGCGTGCCGTGATCAGGCTGCCAGATTTTGCTGCGGCTTCGACCACGACAACAGCTTGCGCAAGGCCAGAGATGATCCTATTTCGGCGGGGAAAGTGCCGAGCCTGCGGTGTCACGCCCATCGGCTGTTCCGACACGCGCAACCCGTTGGAAGCGATGTCATGAGCCAGCTCTGTATTCTCGACTGGATAGACGACATCCACGCCGCCGGCCATGACGGCAATGGTGCCGGATGTAAGGGTCGCTATATGTGCCGCCGTATCAATGCCGCGCGCCAGGCCTGAGACAATCACATAGCCTTTGCTGCCCAAGTCAGTCGCCAAACCCCGGGCCATTCGAGCACCGAGCGAAGAACAATTCCGTGCACCAACCATTGCAACCGCAGGTTTTTGCAAGAGAGACACGTCACCGATTGCCCAAAGCATAGGGGGCGCATCATTCAGATCACTCAGAGCTGCTGGGAAATCGGCGGACCCAAGGCACAAAAGCCGCGCTTTTGCGGCTTTTGCGGCCTTGAGCTCCGCCTCAATCACGCCGGGGGGGCAGATTTCATACCCTTCTATTCCGGCAGCGCGTGCCATTTCCGGCAACGCGGCCAGCGCGTTCTGCGCCGAGCCATGTTCCCGCAGAAGCCGACGAAACGTCGCCGGACCGACCTTGCGAGAACGCAAAAGGCGAAGCCACGAAAACCGGTCCTCTTCCGTGGTGGGTGGGAGTGGGGGGTGATTGGAAGAAAGCTGCTCTTCGGTCATCCGTTGCTCCGCCTTGTTGCAAAACTGGTTTACAGGCGGGCGGGTTAACAGCTTGTAAATCGTGGAAAATTAGATGTGTTTTTGTTCGAACTTGTTCTATCCAGCAGAAGCATGCTTATGAAATAAAAGGAAAAATAAAAATCGGCCTTTTTGATGCAAAGGGATTTTCAACTGTTTGGGCGCTTTACGCATGGGCGCAAGGTTAACCATGCGCCCGTGTAACTTGGTCTTTTGCGACTCAGGTTGCCGACCCCCCAACTGTCAGTCCATCCATCAGAACGGTGGGTTGTCCGACGCCCACCGGCACCCATTGCCCGTCCTTGCCGCAGGTGCCCATACCGGGATCCAGCGCCATGTCGTTGCCAAGCCCCCGGATCCGTTTCAAAGCGGATGGCCCATCGCCAATCAGCGTCGCGCCTTTGACCGGGGCGCCGATTTTTCCGTTTTCAACGCGATAGGCTTCGGTGCAGGAGAAGACGAACTTGCCATTGGTGATGTCCACCTGACCGCCGCCGAATCCCACGGCCCAGATGCCGTCTTTGATATCTGCGACCAAGGCCGCTGGGTCGGACTCGCCACCCAGCATGATTGTATTGGTCATGCGCGGCATCGGCTTGTGCGCATAGCTTTGCCGCCGCCCGTTGCCTGTGGGCGCAACGCCCATCAGACGCGCGTTCTGACGGTCTTGCATATATCCGGTGAGGATGCCGTCTTCTATCAGCACCGTACGTGAGCTGGGCGTGCCCTCATCGTCTACAGTGATCGAGCCGCGCCGGTCAGCGATCGTGCCATCATCGACCACGGTTACGCCTTTTGAAGCGACCTGTTGCCCCATCAGACCGGCGAAGGCAGAACTTCCTTTGCGGTTGAAATCCCCTTCCAACCCGTGGCCGATGGCCTCGTGGAGCAAAATCCCGGGCCAGCCGGGGCCAAGCGCCACCTCCATCACACCCGCGGGAGCCGGGATCGCGTCCAGATTGACCAGCGCAATGCGCAAGGCTTCGCGGGCCTTGGCCTGCCAGTCTGCCGGATCAATCAATCCGCTCAGGCCCACGCGACCGCCGCCACCCGCCGAACCGCTTTCGCGGCGTCCATTTTGTTCCACGATCACTGAAACATTCACGCGTGTCATCGGGCGAACATCGCGCACCATCACTCCATCAGGTCGCAGTATTTCGACCTCCTGAGTGGCGGCCGAGATCATTGCGCTGACCTGAACAACGCGTGAATCCAGATCGCGGGCAAATGCATCAATCTCGCGCAGGGTTTCGATCTTGACAGGAAACGCGGCAGAATCGATGGGATCTTCGTCGGTATAAAGACGTGTGTTGGTGGATCGAGGTGCTTCGGCAAGGGTTCCGCCGCCATCCCCAACGGCCAGCCGCGCGGTCTCGGCTGCCCGTTTCAGCGCGGGAATGGAAACATCAGTAGAATGTGCATAACCAGCGACTTCCCCTTGAACCGCGCGCAGGCCAAATCCTTCGGAAGCGTCGTAAGATGCGGTGCGCAGCCGACCGTCATCAAACACCAGTGACTCGGATTTTCGACGTTCGACAAACAGTTCTCCGTCCTCGGCCCCAGCGGTCGCCGATTGCAATACAGACAGCGCTTCGTCATGCGCAAGAGCGCTTTCAAAGGGGCGAAATGGGGCGTCGGACATGAGTTGTGACCTTTCGGGTTTGATCCAGATCAAAAATAGCGTCTGTTTGACGCAAGCATTTTGCTTTATCTACCCGACGGAATATGGTTTTTAACGCGGCCAAAGACAACGGGAGAGGTGCGACCGATTCACACCTTTTCGCCAGGGACGCAAAGATCAAACGATCAGGACAGAAAATGAAGAATGCTTTGATGCTTTCAGGGTTTATGACAGCCCTCTCCAGCCTTCCCGCCATGGCTCAGGAGCTAGAGATTATTGGCAAGCCGGTCGACGGCGGTATGGGCTTCCAGCCTGCGGCCACAAGCTTGGCCGATGGAATTCAGCGGCTGGACACAATGATTCTGGTGATCATCACCGTGATCTGTCTGTTTGTTGCGGCCCTGCTGCTTTACTGCATCGTGCGTTACAACCAGCGCGCAAACCCGACACCGGCTCGGTTCTCGCACTATACCCCGGTCGAGATTGCCTGGACCCTCGGTCCGATCCTGATTCTGGTCTTCATTGGTGCGTTCTCGCTGCCGGTTCTGTTCAAGCAACAGGAAATTCCAGAAGGTGACATCACCATCAAAGTCGTCGGCAACCAGTGGTACTGGACTTACGAATATGTTGATCACGATTTTGCCTTCGACAGCTATCTTCTGGGCCACCCGGCAACTCTGGATGAAGGTGCGCGCCCAGCAGATGCGGACGTGACCCCGTTTGTTCTGGATGACGCCATGCGTGCCAAGCTGGCCGATGCCGGGTACAGCGATGACGAATGGCTGTTGGCCACCGACACCGCGGTTGTCGTACCTGTCGGCAAGGTCATCGTGATGCAGGTTACCGCCTCTGACGTGATCCATTCCTGGACCATTCCGTCCTTTGGCGTGAAGCAGGACGGTGTGCCCGGACGTCTGGCCGAACTGTGGTTCGAAGCCGAGAAAGAGGGCGTCTACTTCGGTCAGTGTTCTGAACTTTGCGGCAAAGACCACGCTTATATGCCGATCACTGTCAAAGTGGTCAGCCAGGAAGCCTACGACGAATGGCTGCAGGGCGCGATCGATGAATATGCGGGTCTGCCGCAAAACTATCAGGTTGCCTCGAACTAATCGAAGCGACATGGGCGGGGTAGACCCAGCCTAAGACATGACGCAGGCTGCGCGCGTGATCGCGCAGCTTTCGCCCAAAGGGACCGGAAATGACCGACGCAAGTATCAATGCCAGCACTGCGACCGCTCAGGCGGACGAGGCCAGCTTTGGCGATTACTTCGCCCTGCTGAAGCCTCGCGTGATGTCTCTGGTTGTTTTCACGGCGCTGGTGGGTTTGCTGGCGGCACCTGTTTCCGTGCATCCGTTTGTGGGTTTTTGCGCCATTCTGTTCATTGCCATTGGAGGCGGTGCCTCTGGCGCTTTGAACATGTGGTGGGACGCGGATATCGACCGCGTTATGAAACGCACCAAGGGTCGTCCGATCCCTTCCGGCAAAGTGGAAGAGGGTGAGGCGCTGGCGCTTGGGCTGGCGCTTTCGGGCCTTTCGGTGATCATGCTGGGTCTCGCAACCAACTGGTTTGCAGGCGCGTTTTTGGGCTTCACCATTTTCTTCTACGTTGTCGTTTACACGATGTGGCTGAAGCGTTCGACGCCGCAGAACATCGTGATCGGTGGCGCCGCAGGTGCTTTCCCGCCCGTCATTGGTTGGGTTGCGGCAACCGGATCGATGTCAGTTGAACCTTGGCTGATGTTCGCCCTGACCTTCATGTGGACGCCGCCGCATTTCTGGGCGCTGGCTCTGTTCATGCGCTCAGATTACGACGATGCGGGTGTCCCGATGCTGACCGTGACGCATGGTCGCCGTGCGACGCGGGTACATATTCTGGTTTACACGGCACTGCTGGCCATTTTGGCATTGGGAACCGCATTCTCTGGTATCGGTGGCCCAGTTTACCTGACCGTTGCTTTGGTGTTGAACGCGCTGTTCCTACACGGAGCATGGCGGATTTCACGCCGGACCGAGGAGGACTCGGAAGCCGACAATTTCAAGGTCGAGCGCAGCTTTTTCAAGCTTTCGCTGCTCTACCTCTTCCTGCATTTCGGCGCCATTCTGGTTGAGGCGTTGCTGAAACCCTATGGGTTGGGAGGCTGGTCATGAGCCTTCGAAAGAACCACGAGCTGCACCAACGGCGATTCAGCCGCAATCTGGGGGTTGGCCTGACACTGGCCGCCTTTATCGTGATCATTTTTGGGCTGACGGTCGTAAAGGTGTCGGGCACGGATTTCGGTATGGCAACACAGGAGGTTCAGAACTGATGGCATTGACTGGTCCCCAGAAAACGGTTGTTCAGACTGTGGGTGTGGTTGTTCTGATGGGCAGCTTGGCCTGGGCGGCTGTGCCATTTTATGATTGGTTCTGTCGGGTGACGGGGTTTGGCGGCACCACGGGTGTAGCCGAAGCAGCGCCCGAAGACATTCTGGACCGCACCATCACCGTTCGGTTCGACGCGTCCAAGGCCAAAGGCATGGCGTGGGAGTTCAAGCCGATTGAACGCGAGATGGAAGTGCGCATCGGCGAGACCGGTCTGGCATTCTACGAAGCATATAACCCAACCGACCGGCCCATCGCGGGGCAGGCCTCGTACAACGTTGCCCCATATTCGGCCGGTGGGTATTTTCAGAAAATCGCCTGTTTCTGCTTTGAAGAGCAGGTGCTGCAACCCGGCGAACGGGTTGAAATGCCAGTAACTTTCTTCGTCGACCCGGAACTGGTCGAGGATCTTGAAGCAAAGTATGTTCATACGATCACTCTGTCGTATACATTCTACGAAATCGACCTGCCCGAGGGCTATGCCGCCCTTGAAACGCAGGCAGACACAAACACGAACTAACGCCTGTAGGTGAGGGACGCTGATGGCACACGCTAAAAACCACGATTATCACATTCTGGCCCCGTCGATCTGGCCTCTGATCGGAGCCGTCGGTGGCTTTGTGATGCTGCTCGGAGCCGTCCTTTGGATGCATGGCATTACGCCGTGGATGTTCTGGGCTGGATTGGTCGCGGTGCTGTACACCATGTTCGCGTGGTGGTCTGAAGTGGTTGTTGAAAGCCGTCAAGGCGATCACACACCTGTCGTCCGCATCGGTCTTCGTTACGGCTTTATCCTGTTTGTGATGTCCGAGGTGATGTTCTTCTTTGCCTGGTTCTGGTCGTTCTTCAAGCATCGCATGTACCCGATGTATGACTATGCGGGCACCGAATACATTCAGCCAGACATCCACGCGGTTGACCCTTTCCACCTGCCGCTGATCAACACTCTGGTCCTGCTGCTGTCGGGCTGCGCGATCACATGGGCCCACCATGCGCTGGTGCATGACAATGACCGCAAGGCGCTTATAAACGGTCTGGCCATCGGTATCGTTCTGGGCGTGCTGTTCACCTTCCTGCAGGGTTATGAATATTACGAGCTGCTGGCCCATGAAGGCTGGGAGTTCGGTGGTGATCAGTTCTATTCGAACTTCTTCATGGCAACCGGTTTCCACGGCGCGCACGTGATCATCGGCACCATCTTCCTGACTGTCTGTCTGATACGGGCGCTTAAGGGCGACTTTACACCCGAGAAGCACGTCGGGTTTGAAGCCGCGGCCTGGTACTGGCACTTCGTTGACGTAGTCTGGCTGTTCCTGTTCTTTGCCGTCTACATCTGGGGCCAAGCTCCGCTGATGTAAAACCGGTCAAATGAGCCGATTGCGAAAGCCGCCCCTGGGGGCGGCTTTTTGCTTTTCCCGGCGCAAGATTGCACCCAATACAATTGTGTGGTTGCGTTTTCGACCGCTCCGCCCTTAACAAGGCGCCGGTTCCTGCAACGAGGTTTGATCTTGCCATGCGCCGCATTCTGTTTCTGCTGATCTTCGGCCTCGCCGGTTTGGGTGTGCTGCTGTCGCTGGGCATTTGGCAGGTGCAGCGTCTGTCATGGAAACAAGAGGTGTTGGCCGAGATTGAAAGCCGTATCTCGGCGGATCCTGTGGACTTGCCGGGGCGGGTGTCAGAAGACACTGACAAATACCTGCCAGTCACCATTTCGGGCGATATGGAGCCCGGGGAAATCCACGTTCTGGTTTCCGTAAAGCAGGTTGGCGCAGGGTACCGCATCATTCAGTCTTTCACCGCCGGGGACCGCACAATATTGGTGGATCGGGGCTTTGTTCCAACAACTGCCAAAGACGCAAAGCGATTGACCGGCCCGATGAAGATCACCGGTAATTTGCACTGGCCGGACGAGATCGACAGCTATACGCCCGAAGCCGACATTGACGCCAATATCTGGTTTGCTCGCGACGTGCCGAACTTGGCCGCAGCTTTGGGTGCCGAACCTGTGCTTCTGATCGCCCGGTCGGAAACGGACCCAAACATTACGCCTTTGCCGGTAGATACGGCGGGCATTCCCAACGATCACCTACAATATGCAATCACCTGGTTTGGTCTGGCTCTGGTCTGGGCCGCAATGACCGGGTACTTCCTATGGCGCAGCCGTGCCAATTCTGAGAGTGACACGATATGAAATACATCTCGACCCGTGGGCAGGCGCCCGAACTGACTTTTGAAGAGGCGATGCTGACGGGTTTGGCCCGAGACGGTGGCTTGTACTTGCCCGCCGAGATCCCGGTGATGTCGCAAGACGAGATCGCGGCGCTGGCGGGCTTGCCCTATGAAGAGATCGCTTTTCGCGTGATGTGGCCCTATGTCAGCGGCTCCTTTACCGAGGAAGAGTTCAAGGCGATCATCGCCCGCGCTTATGAGGGTTTCGGCCACGACGCCCGCGCGCCTCTGAAGCAACTCAACGAAAACCATTTTCTGCTAGAGCTGTTCCACGGCCCGACACTGGCCTTCAAGGATTTTGCCATGCAGTTGATTGGCCAACTTTTCCAGGTGGCTCTGAAACGCCGTGGCGACCGTGTAACCATCGTGGGTGCGACCAGCGGTGATACGGGTTCTGCCGCTATCGAAGCTTTCCGGGGGCTGGATGCGGTAGACGTGTTTATCCTGTTTCCGCATGGCCGTGTATCCGAGGTGCAGCGCCGTCAGATGACAACGCCTGCGGACAGCAATGTTCACGCTCTGGCCGTCGACGGAGACTTCGACGATTGCCAGGCCGCGCTGAAGGATATGTTCAACGATTTTGATTTCCGCGATGGGGTGAAATTGGCGGGTGTGAACTCGATCAACTTTGCCCGCGTTCTGGCGCAGATTGTCTATTATTTCTCTGCCGCCGTCAGTCTCGGCGCGCCGCATCGCAAGGTCAGCTTCACCGTGCCGACCGGGAACTTCGGTGACATTTTCGCGGGCTATCTGGCCAAACGTATGGGCCTGCCCATCGACCGTTTGGTGGTGGCAACCAACCAGAATGACATTCTGCATCGTTGTCTGTCAGGCGAGGGATATTTCAAGGGCGACACCATCCCGTCGATCAGCCCGTCGATGGATATTCAGGTCAGCTCGAACTTTGAGCGGGCTCTGTATTACGCCTATGGCGAGGACGGTAGCGCTGTGGCGCAGCTGATGGACGAGCTCAAGAATGGTGGCTTCAACGTCAGCCAGGGCGCGATGGAGGCACTGCGCGAGAGTTTCGATTCGGGTCGCGTGTCCGAAGACGAGACGCTGGAAACGATCAAGCATACGCTGGCGCATAGTGCGGAGCTGGTTTGCCCCCACACCGCTATTGGGGTCAAGGTTGGGGAAGACCACCGCGCCGCCGATACACCTATGATCACTTTGGCAACGGCGCATCCCGCCAAGTTCCCGGCGGCGGTCGAGAAGGCAAGCGACGTACATCCGCCTCTTCCATCCCGCATGTCTGATCTGTATGAACGTTCGGAACGGGTGACCCGCATTGCAAACGAACTGGGTACCCTTGAGGATCATATCAGAAGGCATATCGCTGAGTGACAGTCAGACAAGACCAACTGAAGAACGGCTTTCGTATCGTCAGTGAACATATGCCGGGGCTGCAATCAGCGGCCATCGGCATCTGGGTGACCGCCGGTGGGCGGCATGAGCGGATCGAACAAAACGGCATCGCGCATTTCCTTGAACATATGGCGTTCAAGGGAACCGAG
Source organism: Ruegeria sp. HKCCD7296 (assembly GCF_013110775.1). Taxonomy (NCBI): domain Bacteria; kingdom Pseudomonadati; phylum Pseudomonadota; class Alphaproteobacteria; order Rhodobacterales; family Roseobacteraceae; genus Ruegeria; species Ruegeria sp. HKCCD7296. The sequence goes on along the minus strand of NZ_WVRF01000007.1, from coordinate 113,889 downwards.
CGTCGTTCTGCGCTGCAAATCGCTGAAGCGATCGAGGATGTGGGCGGCTATATCAACGCCTATACTTCGCGCGAGGTGACGGCCTACTACGCGCGTGTTCTCAAAGACGACGTCGCGCTGGCCATGGATGTGATCGGCGACATCGTTCTGAACCCGGTTTTCGATCCGCGTGAGATCGAGGTCGAGCGTGGGGTGATCCTGCAAGAAATCGGTCAGGCCTATGACACGCCGGACGACGTGATCTTTGACTGGCTGCAAGAGCAGAGCTATCACGACCAACCCCTGGGCCGCACTATTCTGGGGCCAACTGAAAAGGTCAGTGCGTTTTCACGCGAGGATCTGTCGGGCTTTGTAGCCGAGCATTATGGCCCCGAGCAGATGATCCTGTCGGCTGCCGGTGCCGTGGATCACGATGCGCTGATGAAAATGGCCGAAGAGATGTTTGGCCATCTGCAACCGCGCAAGGGCCTGATCCCGGACGCTGCACGGTTCACCGGGGGTGAGGCACGGCAAGAGAAAGAGTTGGAGCAGGCGCACTTTGCCCTGGCGCTGGAAAGCCCCGGGTACCGCGACGATGCGATTTATACGGCGCAGATTTATTCGACGGCTTTGGGCGGCGGCATGTCCTCGCGTTTGTTCCAGGAGGTGAGAGAAACGCGCGGGCTGTGCTACACAATCTTTGCTCAGACCGGTGCTTACGCTGATACTGGTACAACCACGATTTATGCGGGAACCTCGGCGGATCAGGTTGGTGAGTTGGCGACAATCGCCATTGATGAGATGAAGCGCGCGGCCGAGGACATGAGCGCGGAAGAGGTTGCCCGCGCCCGTGCTCAGATGAAGGCCGGGATGCTGATGGGATTGGAAAGCCCTTCAAACCGGGCCGAACGTCTGGCGCGGCTGGTGCAGATCTGGGGCAGGGTGCCTTCGCTAGAGGATACCGTTGCCAAGATTGATGCGGTCGGCACCGAAGATGTGAAAGCATTTGCAGAAACCATGGCTGTACAGGCTCCGGCAGCTCTGGCGCTTTATGGGCCTGTGGCTGGCGCGCCGAGCTTGACCGAACTGCAGGAGAGGCGGGCGGCGTGATGCTGTTGGGCAGACGCAAGCTGAAACTCGAAACCGCGCGGCTCAGCATGCGCCCGCCTGTACATTCCGATTTCAATACCTGGTGCGCATTGCGGCGGGCTTCAAAGGATTACCTGACACCGTGGGAGCCGGTCTGGGCAGCGGATCACCTGAGCCGCAAGTCTTTTACCAATCGGGTCTATTGGGCGCAGCGCTCGGTCGCCAGTGGGACTGCGATACCTCTGTTCCTTTTTCGTCGCGAAGACGACGCGCTGGTTGGGGCCATCACGCTGGACAACATTCGGCGTGGTCCCGCGCAGGCCGGAACCTTAGGATACTGGACCGGTCAAGCTTTTGCCCGCCAAGGTTACATGCGCGAGGCAATTGGTGCCATGGTCCATCACGCCTTTACTCGGCTGGACCTGAGCCGGATCGAAGCCGCTTGTTTGCCTGAAAACCGGGCATCGCGCGGGTTGCTGGAAAGCTCTGGCTTCAAATACGAAGGTGTGGCGCAGTCCTATCTGCAGATCAACGGACGATGGCGAACGCATGTTTTGTATGCAAGCCTGCGGTCCGACAGGCGCGGAAAGACCGACGCGGGTTAGGGGGCTCTGCCCCCGTCGCGGCAGGCCGCGCCTCCCCCGAGGTATTTGGCGCCAGATGAACAAGGGGCATGACTTGGGCGTGTTCTGCGCTAAAGTTAAGTTATGCGCTGGTTGGTTGCGGCATTGATGGTGATTTCTGGTGGAGCTGCAGCGCAAGAGCGGCGGCCAAGCCATTGCATCGCCATTGCTGATGCCGCGCCGGGGATTGAGTACCTTCACAAAGCTGCGTGGCAAGATCCGGTGCCGGAATTTTCTGTGCGGATCAGCTATATCGCGCACGCGTCGTTTCTGATCCAGACGCGGGGCGGGTTGAATGCAGTCACCGATTTCACCGGTTTTATCGGCAGTGCGGATTTGATCCCTGATGTGGTGACGATGAACCATGCCCACAGCACGCATTGGACGGCCCATCCCGATCCGGCGATCCCACATGTTCTGCCGGGATGGGGTGAGTTTGGTCAGGGCATTGAGCATCATCTTGATCTGGGTGAGATGCTGGTGCGGAATGTCTCGACCGATATTCGTTCGGCTTATGGCGGTGTCGAAGAACGGGGCAATTCGATCTTCGTGTTCGAGGTTGAAGGGCTATGTATCGGTCATCTGGGGCATTTGCATCATGTGCCGTCAGACGAGCAGTTCGCCGCGTTGGGGCGGCTGGATGTTGTAATGGCTGCGGTTGATGGCGGGACGACAATGCCCTTGCCAGACATGATCTCGGTTCTGAAGCGACTGAAAAGTTCTGTCATCATTCCGATGCACTGGTTTTCTGGATTCTCGCTTGACCGGTTCCTTGTTGATATTCGGGATACTTTTCCGGTTGAACGCAACGGTATTTCGGAAATCACTGTCTCGCTTCGCGATCTTCCCGACCGACCTACGGTGATTGTTCTGGAGCCGCAATATCTGATTGATTTGGAATAGGGCTTGCCGCAGCCGCGTCGCTTGGGCATTGAAAACGTATGAATTTGAACCCCGCCGATGCCCGATTTGCCGCGCTGATCCAATCGACAATACGCGACGATGTCCTGCGCCCCGTTGAAGATCGGTATTTGGAAGAACCGCGCGGGCGGTTTTCCGGCCAGATCGGGGTGTTGGCTGTTCCCGACAGCACCGAAGAGGTTTCCGCACTGGTGCGGTTGGCTTCGGAGGAGCGGGTGCCGGTTGTACCCTATGGCGGTGGCACAGGATTGGTAGGCGGGCAGGTGATGTCAGATGGCCCACTCCCTTTGTTGGTCTCTTTGGAGCGAATGACAGCCATTCGGTCTGTTTTCCCGACCGAGAACATCCTGATCGCCGAAGCCGGGGCCATTTTGCAAGACGTTCAGACAGCGGCCGAGAATGCGGATCGGCTGTTTCCGTTGTCATTGGCGGCGCAGGGGTCGTGTCGGATCGGGGGCAACCTTTCGACCAATGCCGGGGGCGTTAATGTCTTGCGCTATGGCAACGCACGTGACCTGTGTCTGGGGCTTGAGGCGGTTTTGCCCAATGGCGAGATATGGCATGGGCTGAGCCGGTTGCGAAAGGACAACACGGGCTACGATCTGCGGGACCTTTTGATCGGGGCCGAAGGCTCGCTGGGGATCATCACGGCAGCGTCCCTTAAGCTGTTTCCAAAACCCGCTGCGCTGGGCACAGCGATGTATCAGGTGACTTCACCCGAGGCGGCCATCGACCTGCTGGCGTTGGCCCGAGATCAGGTGGGCGAGACTGTCAGCACGTTTGAGCTGATCCATCGGCAAGGGCTCGATTTCCTGACCGATGTCCTTCCGGAAGTTCGCCAACCTTTCAACACACCGCCAGAGTGGAGCGTGTTGATTGAGTTGGGACTTTCAAAGGGGCAATCATCGTCAGCCGCGTTGGAGGAGATTTACATCCGCGCTGAAGAGCGCGGTCTGGTTCAAGATGGGGTGATTGCGCAAAGTGAAGCGCAGCGCGCTGATCTGTGGGCGGTTCGCGAACGCATTCCCGAGGCCAACCGCCTGATCGGATCTGTTTCGAGCCATGACATCTCGATACCGATTTCCAGGATTCCAGACTTTATTCGCAAAGGTGGGCAGGTGATTGCTGGCCTCGGACCGTTTCGGATCAATTGTTTCGGACACCTTGGCGATGGCAATCTGCATTACAACGTGTTCCCGCCCAAAGGGCAAAGCCGATCAGAGTTTGACACGGAAAGGGGCGCGATCAAGCAGGCTGTACATGATCTGGTTGACGCTTTTGACGGCTCGGTCAGTGCTGAACATGGGGTGGGGCGTTTGAAAACGGACGATCTTGAACGCTATGGCGACCCGGTAAAGCTGGGTGCCATGAGGGCCATCAAGGCAGCTTTGGACCCACAGGGGATCATGAACCCGGGCGCGGTCCTGAAAGGGTGAACACGGCCCATGATACGGGCCGTGTCTTTAAACGGTGTTACGACGCAGGCAGGATCACTTTGTCGATCACGTGGATCACACCGTTCTTGGTTTCGATGTCAGCCTGAACAACGTTGGCATCATTCACCATCACACCCGAGTCCAGATCGATTGTGATATCACCGCCCTGAACGGTTGCGGCAGTCATATCATCTGTCAGATCACCGGACATCACTTTGCCCGGTACGACGTGGTAAGTCAGGATAGCAACAAGCTGGTCCTTGTTTTCCGGCTTGAGCAGGTCTGCGACTGTGCCTTCTGGCAAAGCGGCAAACGCGTCGTCTGTTGGGGCAAATACGGTGAATGGCCCTTCGCCTTTCAGCGTGTCAACTAGTTCGGCCGCTTGCACGGCGGCTACGAGAGTTTCAAAGCTGCCAGCGGCGACAGCGGTATCAACAATGTCTTTGCCATGGCCGTCGGCCAAAGCGGTAGTGCTGAACAGGATCGTGGCGACACCAGCGGCGGCGAATTTGCGGAACATATGAGGGTCTCCCTTGGTAAGAATGCTCGAAACAGCATCAACCGAGGTACGCGGCATCCTCACAGCAAGATCACTTGTTTTGCGCCGAATTGTGGGTTGAAGGAACCGAAAGCCGCGCTAAGCCAGCGTGGCTTTCATAGTCCAATCACGCTTTTGTGAAGATTTCTGTGTCAGAGCCCCTCAAATTCGCACAGTATGTGCACGTCCATTCCCATCTCTTCCAGAACTTTACGACCTCCGAGATCGGGCAAGTCGATGATGAACGCGCATGAGACGATCTCGCCCCCAAGCCGTTCGATCAGCTTGATGCCCGCCGCCGCTGTGCCGCCTGTGGCCAGCAGATCATCGACAACCAGAATCTTTTCGCCGGGTTGGATGGCGTCGTCGTGGATCTCAACAATCGCTTCACCATACTCCAATTTGTAGTCCTGGCTGATTGTGGTGCCGGGCAGCTTACCTTTTTTGCGGATCGGCACAAAGCCAACGCTTAGCTGATGCGCAATCGCACCGCCCAGAATAAAGCCCCGCGCTTCCAGCCCCACCACCTTGTCTATCCGCTCACCGGCATAGGGGTGCAACATCTGGTCAATCGCCATCCGAAACCCGCGGGGGTCGGCAAACAAGGTTGTCACATCGCGAAACATGATCCCTTCGTGGGGAAAATCGACAATGGTTCGGATGTAATCTTTGACAGATTTGTTTCTGGACATGGGCCAACCCTTTTAGCGTCAAAACACACCAAGGTGTTTGGCCCATCAAACAGCCCCGCGCAAGGTTCTAATCCGGCGCAACTTTCATGAGCGAGGGGTCATGATTGCCCGAGGCAAGCTTTTGTAACGATAGAGCGCAGCGGGTAACCAGGACAGGTGCGGTTTGCGCCAATTGCGTTGATCTCGCAATAGAAATGCCTGAGCAGTATGAAGGTTCATTGCCATATTCCTTTTATTGTTGTTAAGTGCCCGATAACGACAATCACTATGCTATGTATATACAATGCATCGCCGAAAATTGCAAGGTCTGTTGGGGGGCAACGCGCGTGGCAAAGAAAGACGGCAAGGGATCAAACAAGAAAAACAGTCAGTTGGTCCTGCGTCTGGATAAAGACGAACGGGACGCTTTTGTCGAACTGTGTAAAGAGCTGGATACCTCAGCCGCGCGAGAAATTCGCCGGTTTATCCGTGGCTTTATGAAAGAACACGCTGAGGATTAGAATGACCTCAGGCCGGGCGGCGAAGAACTGCCGTGGCGACTCCCATCCCTACCAAGGTCAGCCCGCCAAACCGTGTCATTGCTGTTATGACGCTCGCGCGGCCAATCAGGCGCCGCAGTCGATCGGCCAACAGCGCGTAAGCTAATGCGTTCAGCCAGGCCAGCCCCACGAATGTCACGATCAGGATGGCGAATTGCGGACCCAGCGGTTCGGTCGGGCGCAGAAACTGCGGAACAAAAGCGATGAAGAAGGCAATGGATTTCGGGTTTAGCGCGGTCACGGCCGCAGCGTGCCCAAACACATTGCGCGCAGTCACGTCGCGCGCGGTATCAATTGTGCCTAACCCTCCGGCAGGTGCACTGCGCAACAGTTTGATCCCGAGCCACACCAGATAGGCGGCCCCAACCCATTTGAGTACCGAAAACAAGGTCGCCGAGGCCAGCACCAATGCGCCCAACCCCAGCAATGAGGCTGTCATGGCCACCAGATCACCCACAGCGACCCCGGTCGCCGAAGCAACCGCGACGCTGCGCCCCTTGGACAGGGCATAGCTAAGCACCAGCAAAACGGTCGGGCCGGGGATAAGCAGTAAAGCGGTGGAGGCGGCAACAAAGGCCAGCCAAAGATCAAATTGCATCGCAGAAGTCCTGATTTGACGGTCTGAGATTGAGAGAATCAGCTTCAGGAATCAAGTCGCATATGCACGACGTATCAGCAGCATGCCTTTCGCGCTTGGCTGTGAAACACAAAAATACTCAAATACTTACTCGGGTTTTATTAGTTTCGCGACAAAACATTCAATTTGTGTTATGGTTGCGCCGCATTTTTTGTTTCGATTTTAAAATAGGAGGTTCGTCATGAAACTTATCGTTTCCGTTTTTCTGTTGGGCATATTGCTGATCCCGACTGTCGCCTCTGCGTGCCCGGACGGCTACTTTAATTGCGGCGGAGACCTGTGCTGCCCCAATCCTCAGAACTAGTTCAGAGGATATGACATGCCTAAATTCAATTTGCGGTACGCCGCCGTCGTCGTTGTTGGTTTAGCTGCGTTTGGTGCTGGTAAAGCACTCCTGTTCAACGCCAACGAATCGGATTTGCGGTATCAGAAGTTCAGCGTATCCGAAGGTCAGTTGAACGGTCCGGTGCTGGGTGGTGCATTTGCGTATAACCACATTTCGGAAGAATTCGAACCACAGATGATTTGTGAACTTGTTGTCGGTGGCAACCAAGTTGGGCCGCATCCGGTTTCGATCCACAGTTCAAGTCTGATTGCCCTAGGTTGGAACGGCGCATGGGATTCCATCACGGAATATGTCGGCGACAAGATTGGTGAAGCTATGCAGATCTCTGGTGCTGACGCCAAATGGCAATTCCAGAAACAATTCTGGAAGGCAAAGAACGGTACATCATTCGATGAGTCCTGCCGTTCAAAGGTCGAGGAATTAGCCAGGGATCCGAACTTTTCGGTATTCTTGGTCGAAACACTGTTCTTCGATCAGGAGGCCCTTGACGACATGGAAATGGTGCAATTGTCGCAAACGTCGATAATCTTCAGCGGATGCGAACCAGAATGCCAAGCGCCGGTGCCGGTCAAATCAGTACTCAATCCCGGTTGGTTGACGCGGTCCAAGGACGAATGGGGTATCGTGCGTATCCATTAGTCGCAAGCATTCCCTTGATTGCCTCAAACTGGGACTAAAAGACCGCCCTGTGATTTCATCTAGCTTGGCTACCAACGCCAGTTGGCGCTGATCCGGCTTGGATAGTATCGCTATTCCGTTGCCTGATCGCTGCCATGCAGGCCAGACGCGTGCTAGATCCCAGTTGGCGAGTAGGCCATTGACCATTTCGAGGCTCAATCCAGTTGTCCGAGGACAGAATGCATCCCTGTCCAGTAAGCAATCCCATTCTTTTGACGCCGGGCGTATTCGTTCCCGGCTAATTGATGCGTTCTGCGGAGGAAGCTTCCGATTCAACGCCAGCTAGGTTCGCCTTAAAGCCAAGATTAAGTCTCCTCCATCTTCCTTGAATTGCAAACGCCCTCTACCAGTCTATGGTGCGAACAAGTCTAAATGAGGCTGTGATGGAACATAGCGAATACGCAACTCCCGGTAAGGTTCCCAGGACGGGTCTGATGACCAGCCGATGGAAAATCGCGGGCATTGTATCCATTGTTCTGATCACAACGCTCTACGCCGCTGTGGTCGGGTACATGTATCTGAACCAGCGCGCGCTGCTGTTCAAACCTTCGGGAGTACTTCCCGAGCCTGCCTCTGTCGGATTGGTCGATATCGATGTCATGACGAAGTCCATGGAGGATGGGACAGAACTGACCGTCTGGGCGGCGCCCGCGGCCACTCAAGGTGCACCGACCGTTTTGTTCTTTCACGGCCAAAGCGGTAATTTGGGTGACCGCGCGGACAGGTTGCGTGAGATACTGAACAGCGGGTATGGGCTGCTGGCACCCAGTTATCGCGGATACCCCGGCAGCACAGGCACACCTTCCCAAGCGACCTTGGTTTCGGACGGATTGGAGCTGTTTGACCAACTTTACGACGCCGGAGAGGCGGTTGTTTTGCACGGCCAAAGCCTCGGTACGGCGGTCGCGGCGCAAGTGGCGGCACAACGACCCGAAGCCACGATGTTGGTGCTGGAAGCGCCCTTCACTGCAACCGTAGATGTGGCGGCGGAACGCTATCCGTGGCTGCCGGTATCGGCCCTGATGCACGACCAGTTTGCCACCCGCGACATCATCGGGACAATCGAGGTGCCGACGTTGATCTTCCACGGCACAGGTGATCAAACCGTTCCAGTGCATCACGGCGCGCGCCTTGCCAAGATGGGCGGCGAGAGGGTTGAGTTTTTCTTGATTCCCGGCGGAACCCACAACGAGTTGTGGTCATACGGCGTGTGGCAGACCGTTCAAGACCGCCTGCCACAGTACTGATTTCAGAGAATTCGCCCGGCGACCGCGTCCAGCTTGGCCAAAAGCGCCGGGTCGCGTTTTTCAGGGGCAGTCAGGATTGCGTATTCCAAGGCACTATCACAGCCATGCGGGCAAGGTTCACGTTCAGCCCCCAGCAACGCGGGCAGACCCTTGACCAGAGCGCGACCCTTGTCGGCATTGCCTGTCAGAGTGGCAATGATGGTCGCAACGTCCACCTCTCCGTGGTCGGGATGCCAGCTGTCATAATCCGTGACCATCGCGATCGAGGCATAGCAAAGCTCGGCCTCGCGGGCGAGTTTGGCTTCGGGCATATTGGTCATGCCGATCACGTCGCAGCCCCATTGCTCACGATACATTTTCGATTCAGCAAGGCTCGAGAACTGCGGTCCTTCCATCGCCAAATAAGTGCCGCCGCGATGGATGGTGATGCCAGCGGCCTTGCCGGCGGTTTCGCAGGCATCCGACAGGCGCGGGCAGGTGGGATGGGCCACGCTTACATGGGCGACGCACCCCGAGCCGAAAAAGCTTTTCTCACGTGCAAAAGTCCGGTCGATGAACTGATCGACAATCACGAAGTCGCCGGGTGCCATGTGCTCGCGGAACGATCCGCAGGCTGAAACCGAGATCACGTCCGTCACGCCCAGCCGCTTCAACGCGTCGATATTGGCGCGATAGGGCACATCGGTCGGCGAATGCACGTGGCCGCGGCCATGACGCGGCAGAAAAGCCATTTCGACACCGCCCAGCGATCCGGTCAGGATTTGGTCTGACGGCGTTCCCCATGGGGTCTCAACCGCGACCCATTCGGCGTTTTCCAGCCCATCAATTTCATAGATGCCTGATCCGCCAATGACGGCAATCTTGGTTTGGGTCACTGTCCTGCTCCACGTCTTGCAATGCTATTGGATTTGTGCGGGCTTGCGCACAGTTTGACAAGAGGCCTAGTCCTGTTTTGGCAACAGGTTACGTTGTTGAGACTGCGCGGTGAAGTCAGCCCAAGCTGCGTCGAACATGTCCAGTGGCCACGTCAGATTCTGCGATTGTCCGTGCCTGTCGCGGAAAACAAAGCGATACGCATCCCCGGTTTGCATAGCATCCAGCAGGTCTTGTGCGCGTTGGTCTGCAAAGGTACAGCCAAGCCCCGTCAGGCATCCCGGACGCCGCGTGCGCCATATCGTTTCGTTATCTTTGTCGATGCGAAACCCTGACGGGTTGAAAATGGTGCCGGGCTCCATTCCGAATTCAATTCTGAAGCCTTCAGGTTCTGGCGTAATGAACACGAACTGAGCCGCAAACTTCGGCCGAAATGAGAAAACTTCTGCCCGCCGGATGTAGCACCGCTGTTTCAACGCACTATTTTCTTTGCGCTCGTCGCAGATTGAATTCCAGATCCCGAAAATCTCATGATGCGTCACGCGCCAGTTTCCGGCCGTGTCGTTGCCTTGCAAGTCCTGCGCAAGGGCGGGAAGGGCAGAGAAGAGAAAGAGTATGATCCAGCGCATGATCTCAGATTTGGTTGCTGGGCCACAGTCCCGCAAATCACGTTGCTGCGAGGGTGAGGTATGCGTCAAGCACATGGCTGCATCCCACTTGGTGCAGTAGCTTAAAACCCTCGTGTCCGCTACAACGTCGCCTTCGCGCGAACATAAAACCCTATAGGACTGACCAATGCCCCGAGCCTTGCTGGCAAGTTTTGCCAACCGCGTCGCCATGCCCGATCTGCGCTGGGTGCCTGATGAGGGGCTGACCTTCTCTCGCCTGCGGATCGAACTCTTGTCCGGCCTGACCGTGGCCCTTGCGCTGGTGCCCGAGGCTGTGGCTTTTGCCTTTGTGGCGGGCGTGCACCCTCTGGTTGGTCTGTATGCGGCGTTCCTGGTGGGCCTGATCACGGCACTGATCGGCGGACGGCCCGGTATGATCTCGGGCGCGACCGGCGCACTGGCGGTTGTCATGGTCGCGCTGGTGGCCGAGCACGGGGTCGAATATCTGTTTGCGACCGTAGTTCTTATGGGGATTCTCCAAGTCATTGCCGGGGCAATGCATTGGGGGCGTTTTATCCGTTTGGTGCCGCATCCGGTGATGCTGGGCTTTGTGAACGGCTTGGCCATCGTGATCTTTTTGGCTCAGATGGGTCAATTCAAAGTGCCGGGCACTATGGAAAACACCGGACATGGTATGAGCGGTGGTGAATGGCTGTCGGGGATGCAGCTATATACCATGCTGGGTCTTGTGGCGCTGACGATGGCTGTGATCTGGGTGATGCCGCGTGTCACACGCATCATTCCGGCACCGCTGGCCGGTATTCTGGTGGTCGCTGCACTGGTAATAGGTCTGGGTCTGGATGTACCGCGCGTTGGCGATCTGGCCTCGATTGAGGGCGGTCTGCCTGCGTTCCACATCCCGATGGTGCCTTTGAACTGGGAAACGTTTGAGATCATCCTGCCCTATGCCGTCATTCTCGCGGCCATTGGCCTGATTGAGTCCCTGCTGACCTTGAACCTGGTGGGCGAGATCACGGGCAAGCGCGGCGGAGCCTCGCAAGAATGTATCGCTCAGGGCGCGTCCAATATCGTGACAGGGTTCTTCGGTGGCATGGGCGGTTGCGCAATGATCGGTCAGTCGATGATCAATGTGAAATCCGGTGGACGCACCCGTATTGCAGGTATCGCAGCTGCGGTTTTCCTGTTGATCTTCATCCTGTTCGCATCGCCCCTGATCGAGCAAATCCCACTTGCCGCTCTGGTCGGTGTGATGTTCATGGTGGTGATCGGCACCTTTGCGTGGAACTCGTTCAAGATCATGCGCAAGGTGCCGCTGATGGACGCCTTCGTGATTGTTCTGGTGACAGTAGTGACGGTGATGGAGGACCTTGCAGTTGCCGTTGTGGTCGGTGTCATCGTTTCGGCCCTGGCCTATGCCTGGAATAACGCCAAACGTATTCACGCCGTTACCCGGGACTCGGAAACTGAAAAAGGCGCGAAAGTCTATGAAATCCAGGGGCCGCTGTTCTTTGGATCTTCTGATGGTTTCATCGAACTGTTCGACGTCCCGAACGACCCGGAAACCGTGATTGTTGATTTCGCCGAAAGCCGTGTTGTGGATCAGTCAGCCCTGCAGGCCATCGAAAACATCGCTTCGAAATACGAGGCGGCAGGTAAACGGGTCATGCTGCGTCATCTGAGCCGCGATTGTCACAAGCTGCTGAACAAAGCTGGCCACCTGATGATCGACAGTGATGATGATCCGGATTACGAGCTGGCGGTCGACTACTCTGTCCGTACCGGCATTTTGGGTGGACACTAGGCCTTTTGCGAGGCTCTGCCTCGCGCTCCGAGGTATTTTTGGCCAGATGAAGCAGGGGATTTATTTTTTATCTGGCGTCAAATACCTCGGGGGAGTCGCCCGGAACGGGCGGCGGGGGCAGCGCCCCCGGATCACGTCAATCGTCTGGGCGATTGAGTGAGAACAACTCGGACACGACCGAGTAATCCCGGTACCCAAGGCGTGCCAATGGTTGAAACGACGTCACATCAAACTTGCCGTCCCGGATGTGATCGTCGTGCAGGTGCACGCCAATTACTTCGCCAAATACAACTCGATTGGCTTCACCGAGTAGAGTGACGATCTGGGTGAGCTTGCATTCCAGTGCAGCAGGAGCCCCTGCAATCCGGGAACACGGAATGGTTTCGCATTCGATGGGTGACAACCCGGCATGTTCAAACTCATCAACGTCTTTCGGCAGTCCGGCCGAACTGGCGTTCATCGCGTCCCGATGCGCATGGGCCACCACGTTGACACAGAAAACGCCGGTCGCTTCGATATTGGCGATGCTGTCCTTGCCTCCGTTCTGATCGTGCTTGGTGCCGGTTGTGGCAAACATCACTTGCGGTGGCGTGTAGGCGACGCCATTGAAAAAGGAATAAGGTGCCAGATTGTTGATCCCATTTGCATCCCGGGTTGAAATCCAGCCGATTGGACGCGGTGTGATAATGGCGTTGAACGGGTTGTGCGGCAGGCCGTGGCCGTCTTTGGGGCGATAGAACATCTGATCTCCAAGCGTTTGCCCAAGGCGTAGCGAAGTGCTAGGGCGATTTCCAGCAAGGAAAAGAGGGCAGGGTGCAGCAATTCGGGATCAGGCCGGAAGAGCCAGACGATTGGTGGGAGGTTGAGGCCCTTTATGACCTGTGCTTTGCGCCGGGTCGTGAGGCTTTGTCGTCTTATCGGTTGCGCGATGATGTACCGCCGGTTGCGGGGCTGTCTTTGGTCGCGCGGGATGGTCAGGGTATTTTGGCCGGTGCAATCCGGTTCTGGCCCGTTCATGTCGGCGACCACGATGCCTTACTGCTAGGGCCGGTTGCCGTACACCCTACTCATCAGGGCGAGGGGCTGGGCGGGTATCTGATCCACGCAGGTGTTGACGCAGGGCGCACGCGCGGGTGGCAGCGGGTCATGCTGGTGGGCGATGAACCTTACTACAAACGTTTCGGATTCGCGCGTTTGAGTGGGGTCGAGATGCCGCCACCCACCAACCCTGACAGGGTTTTGGGATTGGAATTGAGACCCGGCGTATGGTCCGGGGTGCAGGGTGCAGTGACCCGTTGGAGCCGCTGACCTATTGAATCGGCGCCGCGCAACGCCGATGTTGATAGGCAGGAGGGCGTAGATGCAGAACGTGGTTCTTGTCGAAAACGTGGATGCCGAGGCCGAACTGGATCGTCTGGCGGATCACTACCGATCTGCCGGTGGTGCTGGTGTGAAACTCTTGAACAAGCTAGGCGGATCAGCCGAGTCTTTGCTTGAGCAGTTGCCGGAACCGGTGCGGCATGGCTTGACCGGAGCAACCGAGCAGGCTTTGTGGCTCGCGATGCACGCTGCACAGGGTTCGCGGCGCGCTGTCCCTGATCAGCAGCCCTGGGTGAACACAGCCGTGACCACGGCCATGGGTGCGGCTGGCGGGATGGGTGGTGTCTCGACAGCTTTGATGGAACTGCCCGCAACAACCGCCTTGCTGCTGCGCGCCATTCAAGGGGCTGCAGCCCGCGAAGGGTTCGATCCCGCTGCGGAGAATGTGAAATTCGATTGCGTGCGGGTTTTAGCCGCTTCTGGTCCTTTGTCGCATGACGATGGGGCGGATCTTGGCTTTTTTTCGGTGCGCCTGACCCTGACAGGACCGGCTATACAGCGCCTGATCGCTGCTGTTGCGCCGCGCTTTTCGATTGTTCTGGGGCAAAAGCTGGCGGCTCAGTCGGTTCCTGTACTTGGGGCTTTGGCGGGCGGCGGGACGAATTATGTTTACACGCGTTATTATCAGCAGATCGCGCGCGTGCATTTCGGTTTGCGGCGGCTGGCAATCGATGCCGATATTCCGCATGATGATCTGGTGCGGCAACTCGCGGCCCGTATGTAGATCACACTTCAGCAGACGCACCTGGCTTGGCGAAATCCACATCATGTGGTATACTTGTGGCAGCCTTCCACAAAATGAGTGTACTCGGATCTCATGTGCGAAGGGACATGGTACTGGCTGAAGGGGCCATCAAGCGATGAAGCCACGGCTGCTGCGTGTTGAACATCTCAAATCTGCGGAACAACCCGTTTTGCAGCAAGCTGCAGCGCTGTGTTACCGGATCAAGGGGAATCGCCCCGAGGTCTTGCTAATCACGACACGCAGGGCGCAACGTTGGATTATTCCCAAAGGCTGGCTTATCCCCGGCTTGTCACGGGCTGACACGGCACTGCAGGAAGCGTGGGAAGAAGCAGGTGTAGCCGGTCAGAGTTTTGGGGAGCAGGTGGGGCAGTTTCTGCACCACAAGCACCGGCTGAATCGCCCGCCTGTACCGATTCTAGTGGATGTATTCCCGGTTCTTGTGCGGTCCGTTTCGCAGGATTTCCCGGAACAGGGGATGCGAAAACGCAAGTGGTATCCGCTCAAAAAGGCGGCTTTGAAGGTTCATTCTCCGGGCCTTGCCGAACTGTTACGAGACTTTAAGCCTTACACACATTAAGATCGGGCCAGAGAGGCTTGATATTGTCATTCGGGTCGGTATCTATTCGCCAATCGATTTTTTGGACTGAACATGATTCAATACGCGTTGAAATGCAGTGAAGGCCACACGTTCGACAGTTGGTTCCAATCCGCCGAAGCCTACGACAAATTGGCTGCGGCAGGGATGGTTACCTGCGCGGTATGCGGGTGCGTGCACGTCGAAAAGGCGATCATGACACCGCGTGTCCGTCCGGCTCGAAACGCGAAACCCAAGCTTCAAGTGCCGCCTGCTGCGGATGAAAAGATCGACGTGGCCACACCTTCGCCCGAGATTGAGAAGGTTTTGTCCGAGATGCGGCGCCATGTCGAAGAGAACTCGGACTACGTGGGCAAGGACTTTGCCAGTGAAGCCCGCAAAATTCATCTGGGTGAGGCTCCGGACCGTGCAATCTATGGCGAGGCCAAGCCAGATGAGGCAAAGTCGCTGATAGAAGACGGCGTGCCTGTGGCGCCATTGCCCTTTGTACCCAGCAGAAAGACAAACTGAAACATGCACATCGTGATTACCGGTGCCAATCGCGGAATCGGCCTGGCGTTGTCCACGCGCTATAGTGACAGGGGCGACACCGTTACAGGAACCTCTCGCGATGGCAGCGCACAGCTGCGCCTTGATGTAACCGATCCCGCGCAACACGCTGCATTCGCAGAGCAATTGAGGAACCAACCCGTTGATATTCTGATCTGTAACGCGGGCGTATATTTGGACAAAGGTCACACGATCAACGACTACCCGGCCGACATGTGGGCGCAGAGCTTTGCAACCAACGTTACTGGGGTATTCCTGACGGTTCAGGCTTTGTTGCCCAATCTACAAGCGTCGCGCGGAAAGGTGGCCATCCTATCATCGCAAATGGCCTCGCATACCCGCGCACCGGGTGGCAGCTATATCTATCGCGCGTCCAAGGCGGCGGTGTTGAATTTGGGGCGCAATCTGGCGACCGACCTCAAAGACGACGGTATCGCCGTTGGAATCTATCATCCAGGTTGGGTCCAGACGGACATGGGCGGAGACGCAGCAGAAATCGACGTGGAACAGGCCGTATCGGGCCTGATCGAGCGGTTCGATGATTTGTCACTGGCCACCACAGGGTGCTTCGAAACCTATGATGGGCAGCCACACGCTTACTGAGAGCTCAGCGCAGCCTTGGGGATTTCGTAGACTTCGCCAGGATCAATATAGATCACCAACAGATCGCCGCGCGTTTCATAGGACATTTTTGAGGTCGAGCTGCTGGATTCAGGCACACCATCTTTGAAATAGATGTTACGCACCTGCCCGCCGCCTAGGCCGACTGCAAGTGTGATGTTGCCGTCGTCGTGGCGGCGCAACTCTGCATGGCAGCTTTGCAGAGGATCACCGGCGTTTGCGGCGCAAGGTACCGTGCCCAGTGCGTTTTGACCGTCGGTTCCAGCGACACTTGCGACCTGAGCCAAGGCTGGCGACGAAATTAGGGCGACGGCAAGGGCTAGGCGAAACATGAAGAACCTCTTGATATGGTTGTTGCCCGTAGGCTGACATCGCGTCTGCACAATGTAAAGCGGCCCTGCGCCGCAGGCTGGTGCCTTTTGCGCCCTTGCTCTTGGTGTGCCCCTCGCATATGAGGCACGGAACCTACAATCCAAGGCGCGGAGACTTTTGCCCCCATGCCCTTACTCGTAATGAAATTCGGCGGCACATCTGTCGCCAATCTGGACCGTATCCGCCGTGCCGCCAAGCGCATCGGCGTCGAAGTTGCCAAGGGTTATGACGTGATCGTCATCGTCTCGGCCATGTCGGGAAAAACCAACGAGCTTGTGGGCTGGGTGAATGAGACATCGCCGCTGTTTGACGCGCGTGAATACGATGCCGTTGTGTCTTCGGGTGAAAACGTCACTGCTGGGCTCATGGCTCTGACTTTGCAGGAAATGGACATCCCTGCGCGCAGCTGGCAGGGCTGGCAGGTGCCGCTGCTGACCACCAGCGCCCACAGCCAGGCCCGGATCGAGGAAATCCCGACCGAAAACCTGAACCAGAAATTCGGCGAAGGTATGAAAGTAGCGGTTGTCGCGGGTTTCCAGGGTCTCAGCCCCGAGGGCCGTATCACCACGTTGGGTCGTGGCGGCTCGGACACCACGGCCGTGGCTTTTGCAGCAGCGTTCGGTGCGGAGCGTTGTGACATCTACACAGATGTGGATGGGGTCTACACCACCGATCCGCGCATCTGCGAAAAGGCGCGCAAGCTGGACCGCATATCGTTCGAAGAGATGCTCGAACTCGCCTCGCTGGGTGCGAAAGTGCTGCAAACCCGCTCGGTCGAGCTGGCGATGCGCTATAAGGTGAAACTGCGCGTTCTTTCAAGTTTCGAAGAACAATCCGACGAGGCCGGTACTTTGGTCTGCGACGAGGAGGATATCATGGAATCCAATGTTGTGGCCGGTGTGGCCTATTCCCGTGACGAAGCCAAGATGACCGTCGTATCGGTGGCCGACCGCCCCGGTATCGCCTCGATCATCTTTACCGCGCTCAGTGATGAGGGTGTGAACGTCGACATGATCGTTCAGAACATCTCGGACGAGGGGCGCACGGACATGACGTTCTCATGCCCGACCGACCAGGTGGCCCGCGCAGAAAAAGCGCTGATGGCAATTAAGGAAGCTGGCGAGTTGAACTATGCCGAGCTGGTGGCGGACAATGACGTCTGCAAGGTTTCGGTTGTGGGAATCGGTATGCGCTCGCAGTCGGGTGTTGCGGCCAAAATGTTCAAGGTGCTCTCGGATGAGGGGATCAACATCAAGGTCATTACAACCTCTGAGATCAAAATTTCCGTTCTGGTCGACAGGAAATACATGGAACTTGCTGTTCAGGCGCTGCATGATGCCTTTGAACTGGACAAGGCGGCCTGAGCTTTTCAGCCAAGGGTTTCGCCTGACACACTAAACTGGGTGGGCCATGGCGGACGGCACCGAAACAGAATCCCGCAAGCTGCTGCGGCGGTTGCGCGAAGAGATGGCGAGCGAAGCCGCTGGTCAGGAACGTCTTGACCGGATCACTCACCTGATTGCCGACAGCATCAGGGCCGAAGTTTGCTCGATCTACCTGTTCCGCGATGATGAGACGCTGGAGCTTTGTGCAACCGAAGGTCTTTCTCCTGAATCGGTCCACAAGACGCGGATGCGTATGGGCGAGGGCCTGGTGGGGCGCGTTGCCAAATTCAGTAAGGTGGTCAATACAGCGGATGCGCCATCCGAAAAAGGGTTCCGTTATATGCCGGAAACCGGCGAGGAACGATATTCGTCGTTTCTTGGGGTCCCGGTACAGCGCCTTGGGGAAAAGCTGGGTGTTTTGGTGGTTCAGTCGCGTGAAGCGCGCGAATTTTCCGCTGACGAAGTCTATGCCTTGGAAGTGGTTGCTATGGTTTTGGCCGAAATGGCCGAGCTTGGTGCTTTTGTGGGCGAGGGTGCGGCACTGTCACCGCTTCACCAGCAATCGGTTCTACTGCGTGGTGGTCCCGCGCAGGAAGGATCCGCTGAAGGACATGTCTGGCTTCATGAGCCCCGCGTGGTCGTCACGAACCCAATAGCAGAAGACCCACACAAAG
Source organism: Ruegeria sp. HKCCD7296 (assembly GCF_013110775.1). NCBI lineage: Bacteria > Pseudomonadati > Pseudomonadota > Alphaproteobacteria > Rhodobacterales > Roseobacteraceae > Ruegeria > Ruegeria sp. HKCCD7296. Next base: position 95,540 of record NZ_WVRF01000007.1, on the reverse strand, counting down.
AACGCGAGCGTCTGATCGGGGCGGTAGATGAGTTGCGCGTCGGGGTCGACAAGATGCTCGAGATTTCTCGGGACGGTGACACCGAGCAGCTTAAAGTGCTTGAAGCCTATCGCATGTTTGCCAATTCCAAAGGCTGGATGCGGCGGATGGAAGAGGACATTGCCCTTGGCCTCAGCGCCGAAGCTGCGGTCGAAAAGGAACAATCGCAGGCGCGCGCGCGCATGGGGCAGGTCACGGACCCGTATCTGCGCGAACGGCTGGCGGACCTGGACGATCTCAGCAATCGCCTGCTGCGGATCCTGACCGGTCAGGGCAAGACCGACAGTTCCGATCTGCCGCCGGATCCGATTCTGATCGCGCGCAATATCGGCCCGGGTGATCTGCTGGAATATGGGCGCGCGCTGAAGGGGATTGTGCTCGAAGAGGGCTCGGTTGGCAGCCACGCCACCATCGTGGCGCGGGCGCTGGCGATCCCGCTTGTGGTGCATGTGGGTCGGATTACGACCGAAGCGTTGAACGGTGATCATATACTGGTCGATGGTGATGAGGGCGTGGTGCATTTGCGTCCTGAAGATACCGTGGTCAGCGCCTTTCGCGACAAGATCGCCATGCAGGCCAAGGCGCAGGAACGCTATGCGTCGATCCGAGAAACTCCCTGTGTCACACGGGATGGTGCGCGCATCAATCTGGTGATGAATGCGGGTCTGATGGCTGATCTGCCGTCGTTGGGCACATCAGGTGCCGAAGGCGTGGGCCTGTTCCGCACCGAGCTGCAATTCCTGATCCGAAACCAGATGCCGAAACGGTCGGAACTTGTCACCCAGTATCAGCGCGTTCTGGATGCGGCAGGGGACAAGCGGGTTGTGTTCCGCACCCTGGATATCGGGTCAGACAAGGTTCTGCCCTATATGAAGCATGTTGCTGAACCGAACCCTGCGCTGGGCTGGCGCGCTATTCGGGTGGGGCTGGATAAACGCGGGGTCATGCGGATGCAGTTGCAAGCGCTTCTGCGGGCTGCGAATGGACGACCGCTGACGATCATGTTTCCATTTGTCGCGCAGGCGGACGAGTTCCGCGAAGCCCGGTGGGAGGTGAACAAAACCATCGATCGCGAAAAACGGCTGGGTCATATCCTGCCTGAAACGCTTGAGGTTGGCGCGATGCTGGAAACCCCGTCGCTGGCCTTTGCCCCCCAGAAGTTCTTTGACGAGGTGGACTTTATCTCGATCGGCGGCAACGACCTAAAGCAGTTCTTCTTTGCTGCCGACCGTGAAAATGAACTGGTCCGGCGCCGTTACGACACGCTAAATGTCAGCTTCCTGAGTTTGATGGAGCGGATTGTTGAGCGCTGCGATATCTCGGACACTCCGCTCAGTTTCTGCGGTGAAGATGCCGGGCGCCCCGTCGAAGCGCTGTGCTTGGCGGCGATGGGCATTCGGACATTGTCGATGCGCCCTGCTTCGATTGGCCCGGTCAAAAGCCTGTTGCTGCGCTGTGATCTGTCAGAGGTACGTAAAATCATCGCCGATGCCCGGCATCGAGGTGAGCAAAGCGTACGCCCGGCTGTGATGGAATGGCTGCGCAATCAAGGATAACGCGCAAAACGCGCGGGTTTTCGGAAACTCTGCTTGATTTTTGCGTGGGGTCTTTCTAATACGCGGGCAATGTTAGCGATAACAGTCGCGGTATTGTGCAGTTTTGTACCATGCTGGGTTGGTATCGACACACTCAGAAGGAGCCCATGATGGTTTCACGTGTAATTCCGGTAGAACCATTCGACCTGGTTCTGTTCGGGGCAACCGGCGATCTGGCGCAACGCAAGATACTGCCGGGCCTGTGCCATCGTTTCGCGATTGGACAGATGCCCGAAGGCGCGCGGATCATCGGTACGGCACGATCAGAAATCGACAGCGATGGGTTCCGTGATCAGGTCCGCAAGTCGATGCAGCAATTTGCACCAGACTTTTCTCCTGAGACGCTGGACCAGTTTCTGGCACATGTCGAATACGTGCCCGTGGATGCTTTGGGTGAAGCTGGGTGGTCCGGTCTCAAAAAGTTGCTGCGCGACGAGGTTGTCCGGGCTTTTTATCTGTCAGTGGGTCCAAGCCTGTTCGCTGGGATCGCGCAGCGTTTGCATGACACCGGCTTGGCCACGCCTGACAGCCGCATCGTCGTTGAAAAGCCGTTTGGTCATGATCTCGCCTCGGCCAAGGCACTTAACGAAGGTTTGCGCGCCTGTTTTGAAGAGCATCAGATTTATCGGATCGACCATTATCTGGGTAAGGAAACCGTGCAGAACCTGATGGCGCTTCGTTTTGCGAATTCGCTGTTCGAGCCGCTTTGGAATTCCACCCATATCGATCACGTACAAATCACCGTGGCCGAGACCGTGGGTGTTGAAGGGCGCGGGGCCTATTACGATCAATCCGGTGCAATGCGGGACATGATCCAGAACCATCTGGTTCAATTGCTTTGTCTGACGGCGATGGAGCCGCCTTCGAAATATGCGCCCAACGCCGTACGTGATGAAAAGGTCAAGGTGATCGAAGCGCTGGAACCGATCGAACCCAAGGATATCGCGCGCGGCCAATACCGGGCGGACAAGGGTGAGGGCGGATATGTCGATCATGTCGGCAACCCCGCCAGCCGAACCGAAAGCTTCATTGCCCTCAAGGTTCATATCGGTAACTGGCGTTGGGCGGGTGTGCCTTTCTATCTGCGCACCGGCAAACGTCTGCGCGCGCGCGAATCCGAGATCGCGGTGTTCTTCCGCGATCCGCCACATACCATTTTCCCCAATGTCGGCCCTCTGCACGGCAACGTGCTGGTGATCCGTCTGCAACCCGACGAAGGCATTACCCTGCGCACCACGATCAAGGATCCGGGGCCGGGCGGGTTCCGCCTGTCGGACGTGGCGCTGGACATGAGCTTTGCCGATGCGCTTGGGGCCGAGGCGCAAGCCCCAGATGCCTATGAGCGTCTGATCATGGATGTCATCCGAGGCGATCAAACATTGTTCATGCGCGGTGATGAGGCCGAGGCCGCCTGGGCCTGGGTCGATCCCATCATTCAGGGCTGGGAACAGCGCGGAGACCGCCCGTCCCGCTACGATCAGGGCAGTTCAGGTCCCGAAGAAGCACTGATGCTGATGCATCGCGATGGACGCCGGTGGCGTCAGATCGGAGGGTAATCATGGTAAATTCAGTTATTGCCGACGTCACAAAACGGATCATCGACCGCAGCGCCGATCTGCGCGGTCCGCATCTGGACCGAATGGAACAGGCCAAATCCAAGGGCCCGGCCCGTGCGCATCTGTCTTGCAGCGGGCAGGCCCACGCTTATGCGGGTTCGGGGGAAGACCAGCAATCGATGGCAACTGGCACGGCAGGCAATCTGGGAATTGTCACCGCCTATAACGACATGTTGTCGGCGCATCAGCCGTTTGAGCGTTATCCCGAACTGATCCGTCAGGCGATCCGCGCAGCCGGAGGCACCGCGCAGGTCGCAGGTGGAGTTCCGGCGATGTGCGATGGCGTCACGCAAGGTGAGGCCGGGATGGAACTGTCGCTGTTTTCGCGCGACGTGATCGCATTGGCGACTGGCGTAGCGCTGAGCCACAACACCTATGACGCGGCGGTGTTCCTTGGCGTTTGCGATAAGATCGTCCCCGGGCTGGTCATCGGCGCACAGGCCTTTGGCCATCTGCCTGCCGTCTTCCTGCCGGCAGGTCCGATGACCAGTGGCTTGCCGAATGACGAAAAAGCCAAGGTCCGCCAACAATTTGCCGCCGGAGAGGTCGGCCGCGAAGACCTGATGGCTGCCGAAATGGCCGCATATCACGGCCCCGGCACCTGCACTTTCTACGGAACGGCCAACACCAACCAGATGCTGATGGAGTTCATGGGCTTGCATCTGCCGGGCTCTAGCTTTGTCAATCCAAATACGCCCTTGCGTGATGCCCTGACCGAGGAAGGCGCACGCCGCGCCCTGTCGCTCAGCGCGCTGGGCAACCACTACACACCGGTCTGCCAGATTCTTGACGAACGTGCCTTTGTGAACGGCATCGTGGGTCTGATGGCCACAGGGGGATCGACCAACCTGCTGATCCACCTGATCGCTATGGCGCGGGCAGGTGGTATCGTGTTGGATTGGGAAGATTTTTCCGACATCTCTGCCGTCGTGCCTTTGGTTGCGCGGGTCTATCCCAACGGTCTGGCGGATGTGAACCACTATCACGCTGCTGGGGGGCTGGGGTATACAATCGGCACATTGCTGGACGAGGGGTTGTTGCACCCCGATACGCTGACCGTCGCGGGGCAGGGCCTCCAGAACTACACCAAAGAACCCAAGCTGCTCGATGGAGACCTCGTCTGGCAGGATGGGACTGACCGCAGCCTGAACGAAAAGATTTTACGCCCGGCCAATGATCCGTTCCAACCAACCGGAGGTCTGTCGCGCCTGACGGGCAACCTGGGCACCGGTGTCATGAAAGTTTCAGCCGTTGCCCCCGAACATCAGGTGGTCGAAGCACCTGTACGTGTGTTCCATGATCAGGATGACGTCAAAGCGGCCTTCAAGGCCGGAGAGTTCACGGATGACGTCATCGTTGTCGTGCGTTTCCAAGGCCCCAAGGCGAACGGGATGCCCGAGCTGCATTCTCTGACGCCTATCCTTTCAATTCTGCAAGGTCGGGGGCAGAAGGTGGCTCTGGTCACCGACGGTCGCATGTCCGGCGCGTCCGGCAAGGTGCCCGCGGCAATCCATGTCTGCCCTGAGGCTTTGGACGGTGGAGCCATCGCCTATCTGCAAGACGGTGACATGCTGCGCGTTGATGCGGTCAAGGGCGCGTTGAAAATCCTCACTCCCGGCGTTTTGGACCGGGCACCGGCCACCGCCGATCTTTCATCCAACCATCACGGTGTCGGTCGCGACCTCTTCGGTGCGTTCCGGCAGAACGTCGGGTCTGCCGACACAGGTGCCAGCATATTCGGAGCTTAAGACATGTCTAAAACCCAACGCACCCGCGAAATCTGCGCGCTGGCGCCCATCGTTCCGGTGCTCGTCGTCGATGATGCCGCACAGGCGCGCCCTCTGGCTGAAGCTCTGGTTGCAGGTGGTCTGCCCGCGCTGGAAGTCACTCTGCGCACTCCGGCTGCACTCGACGCGATCCGGGCAATGGCTGAGGTGCCGGGGGGCGTCGTGGGCGCAGGCACGCTGGTCACGCCCGAAGACGTCCGCGCCGCCAAGGACGCAGGTGCGCAATTCGGGGTCTCTCCGGGTGCAACCGAAACACTAATCGCGGCCTGTGAGGCCGAAGGCCTGCCGCTGCTACCAGGCGCTGCCACAGCAAGCGAAGCGATGGCCTTGCTGGAAAAGGGTTATGACATGCTGAAATTCTTTCCGGCCGAGGCGTCGGGCGGCGCACCCGCGCTCAAGGCGATTGGCGCGCCTCTGCCGCAGATCAGCTTTTGCCCGACGGGTGGTGTCTCTCCGTCTAACGCGCGCGATTACCTGTCGTTGTCCAATGTGATTTGTGCCGGTGGCAGCTGGGTCGCACCGAAACATCTTGTCGAAGCGGGCGATTGGGCTGGGATCGAGGCGCTGGCAAGCGAAGCATCCAAGCTGATGGATTGACGCCGCCAGAACCCTTGCTAGGTTGGGCGTCAATTCAAACAGGTTGACCTCATGACAAACAAAGTTTCGCTTGCGCAAGGGCGCGAGTATCTGGCTATTCCTGGCCCGTCGGTCATGCCCGATGCCGTATTACAAGCCATGCACCGTCCTTCACCGAATATCTATGACGGTGAGTTGATAGAAATGATGCCCGCGCTGACCAACGACCTTAAGCGTGTTGCACGAACCCGGCATAATGTGGCGATTTACATCGCCAACGGCCATGGCACGTGGGAAGCTGTGCTTTCCAACGTGATTGCACCGGGTGAAACGGTGCTGGCTCCGGCGTCGGGCCGCTTTACCCACGGCTGGGCCGAAATGGCTGAAGGGATCGGGGCAAAGGTTGAATTGATCGACTTTGGAACGGCTTCGGCGTGGGATTTAGACAAAATCGCTGATGCGCTGCGCGCCGACCAAGACCACCAGATCAAGGCCGTGCTGGCGGTCCATGTGGATACATCCAGTTCGATCCGCAACGACATTCCCGGGCTTCGCAAACTTCTGGACGATCTTGGTCATCCGGCGTTGCTGATGGCCGATTGCATCGCGTCTCTGGGTTGTGACCGGTTCGAGATGGATGAATGGGGTGTCGATGTGACGGTCAGTGCCTGTCAAAAGGGGCTGATGACCCCGGCAGGTATGGGATTTGCGTTCTTTAACGACAAAGCACAGGCGAAACGGGCTACAATGCCGCGCGTATCGCAATATTGGGATTGGCAGCCGCGCGCGAACCCGGACCTGTTCTATCAGTATTTCAATGGTACAGCACCCACGCACCACCTCTATGGCCTGCGTGCCGCGCTGGATCTGATCCATGCAGAAGGGATCGAGCAGGTTTGGGCGCGCCACGAGCACTTGGCCAAAGCAATCTGGAAAGCGTGCGAAACTTGGTCAGAAGGCGGTGCATTGCATCTTAACGTGACAGATCGTGCCCATCGCAGCCGCGCGGTCACGTCCCTGCGCCTTAGTGATGGCCGGGGCACCCCGCTGCGCGCCTTTACGGAGAACCAGTTGGGTTTGACGCTGGGCATCGGCCTGGGGATGGCGGACTATGACGGATATTTCCGCTTAGGTCACATGGGGCATGTCAACGGGCAGATGATCATGGCAATGCTGGGCGGTGTTGAAACAGCTTTGGCCGCGCTGGACATCCCCCGTGGCACTGGGGCGCTCGAGGCCGCCGCGGCTGTGCTCGCTGCCTGATCAGGGCAGCGGTCAGGCGGTTTGCGCCCGAGCTGCCGCCAGAGCCTTGGGCAAAGCCGCTGCAAATGCGTCCAAATCCGCCGCCTCTCCACAACTTACTCGAATGCATCTGTTTTGAGGCGCGGCAAACGGCATGCGTACGAAAATTCCCTGTTCGACCAGTGAATCCAACACCGCTTTGGCGAAATCCCCATTGTGCCCGCAGTCGATCGCAACAAAATTGGTGGCCGACGGCAGTGGCTGCAATCCATTGTCGCGTGCAATCGCGCCGATACGCTCTCGCGCGTCCGCGATCCGGTTCTGGACATGCGACAGCCAGTCTGCATCCTGGAGTGCGGCCAAAGCACCTGCCTGCGCTGCGCGGTTCATGCCGAAATGATTGCGCACTTTGTTGAAGGCCGAAATCAGGTCCGGCGCGCCTATGGCATATCCAACGCGCGCACCTGCCATGCCATAAACTTTTGAGAATGTCCGCATCCGGATGACGCGGGGATCATTTGCGTCGACTGGTGCCGCCGTCCCCTCGGGTGCGCATTCCACATAAGCCTCATCCAGTACCAGCAAACAGTTTTCCGGCAAGTCCTTCATCGCATTTACGATATCGGCACCCAAATGCCAGCTGCCCATCGGGTTGTCCGGGTTTGCCAGATAAACCAACTTGGCCCCGACTTCAGCCGCCTTGGCAAACAGCGCTGTCGGGTCTTCGTGATCGCCGGAGTAGGGCACTTTGTGAAGAACACCTCCGAATCCGGCCACATGATAGTTGAAGGTCGGGTAAGCCCCGTCCGATGTCACCACCGTATCTTTGGTACCGACCAGCAGTCGGATTAGATAACCCAGAAGCCCGTCAATCCCTTCGCCCACCACGATATTTTCTGGCATCACGCCATGGTGCTTTGCCAGGGCGTCGCGCAGGTCATGGTTTTCGGGGTCGCCATACATCCAGATTTCAGACGCAGCTTGCGCCATCGCGTCGATAGCCTGTGGCGAGGGGCCAAACACACTTTCATTTGCACCCAGACGCGCACCAAACGGCGCACCGCGTTGCCGCTCTTGCGTTTCAGGGCCGACAAAGGGCACGGTGGCGGGCAGGGATTGGGCAAGCGGGGTGTATCGAGGTCCGGTCATGTGCGCAGATAACCCTAAGCCCGAAGATTGAGCAAGCATGTGCCATCCGGCGCGCTAGCAAAGACTTTGAATAAAGGAGCGCAGATGCGCATTCTCATAGCTGTCATTCTGTTGGGCCTCGCCTATCTTTTGTTCTGGCCCGTTCCGGTAACGCCCGTCGCAGTTGAAATGCCGGAAGATGCTGGGTTTACAGGAGATTTCGCTGAAAATGCGGCGCTGGATTCCGCACAGCTAGTCCGCCTGCCGAGGGATGAGGTCGGCCCCGAAGACATCGCGGTGATGCCCGATGGATCGGTTTATACCACCAGTCGGGCGGGTACCCTCTACCGCATCGAAGAAGAAGAACCTGTAGAGGTCGACCGTCTGGGCGGGCGCCCTTTGGGTCTCAAGGCCGGGCCTGACGGCGCGCTTTATGTTGCTGACAGCTTTCGCGGCGTGATGCGCTGGACTGGGCCGGGTACCTTGGAAACGGTGGTAGGTGACATCAAAGGTGCGCCAGTGATCTATGCCAACCAGTTGGATGTGGCACAGGATGGCACGATCTATTTCTCGAACTCTTCTGACCGTTTTGATCCCGAAACCATGGGTGGGACAAAACCAACCTCGGTTCTGACCATTTGGGAGCAGTCCGAAACAGGCTATGTCGCCCGTCGCACGCCCGATGGTACCACCCAGAAGATCGCCGAAGGGTTCGTCTACACCAACGGTGTCGCCCTGTCCCCGGAAGAAGACTTTTTGCTGATCGCCGAAACGGGTCGGGCACGGGTGCACAAACTGTGGCTGACCGGTCCGAAGGCCGGGCAGCAGAACGTCTTGATGGATAACCTACCCGGCTATCCAGACAACATCGAGGCGCAAGGCGATGGCACCTATTGGATGGCCTTCGCCAGCCCACGTGTACCGTCAGAGGCACTGATGCCGTATCCGTTTTTGCGTAAGATCATCTGGCGGCTGGGTCCAGCCGTCCGCCCTGCACCGATCCATCGTGGCATGATGGTGCAGTTCGATGGTGAAGGTCGTATTTTGCGCACGTTGCAGGATCCGCAGGGTCGTTTGGGAATCACGACCGGGGGTAAGATCGTGGCGGATCAGTTCTACGTCATGACGCTCGATTCCCCGTGGTTTGCGCGGATGCCCGTCAGCGATTTGCCCTGACGTCGCAGTGGTATTTGGCCGTCGGCCCGGGCATGGTTGCAACACGAATATTACGGGAGGTTCCCCATGTCACGCGTATCCGTCACCTACCAAGATCATGTTGCCCATGTCACCCTAACCCGGGGCGACAAGATGAATGCGTTGGATGATGCGATGATCAAGGCGCTTCTGTCCGCAGGGCAAGAAGTCGCGGCCTCGGACGCCCGCGCCGTGGTGCTATCAGGTGAAGGCAAGAGCTTTTGCGCAGGGCTCGACATGGCGAGCTTTGCCAAGATGGCGCACATGGACCCAACTGAATGGCTGATGACCCGAAGCCACGAGGACGCCAACGAGATGCAGGAGCTGGCACTGATCTGGCGACGCGTCCCGGTGCCTGTAATTTGCGCCATTCAGGGCGTGGCTTTCGGTGGTGGCCTGCAGATCGCGCTGGGCGCGGATATTCGAATTGCGCATCCAGAGGCCAAACTGGCCGTGATGGAGATGAAATGGGGGATCATTCCCGACATGGGCGGTATGGTTCTGTTGCCGCGCCTGGTTCGTTCGGATGTGCTGCGACTGCTGACCTACACCGCGCGTCCCATCGGCGCGCAGCAGGCGGCGGATTGGGGGTTGGTGACGCAGCTTTCTGATGATCCGCTGACCGAAGCTTTGGCCCTTGCCGAGAATATCGCCGGTCAAAGCCCTTCGGCTATCCGCGCCGCCAAACGCCTTATCGAAGTTGCCGAGTCGCAGGCGCGTGCCGACGTTCTGATGGCAGAATCCGCCGAACAGGTCGGACTGATCGGCAAGCCCCACCAGATGGAGGTTGTGATGGCGCAGATGCAGGGCCGCAAGCCCGAGTTCAAGTAATCAGCGCATAAAGGCCCGGCGTGCGTCGCGGGCCATGTTGTAGCGCATCTCCAAATCGGCAATGTGGGCCATCGCGGCTTTTCGCTTGGCCGGGTCAGTCAGGTTGGCATAGGTCTGCCGCGCTGCGTCGAGCTGCTTTTTTATGTCGAACTCTTCCGGTAACACACCGGCTTGCGCCATGATCCTGTGAACTGCGGCGATGGCCGGATCACTCATCGCTTCAGGCGACCTGTCAGGCAGTGGTTGGCCTTCACCCTCCAGCCCCTGCAATTGGCCCTCAGCCTGAGCCTTTTTGATCTGGCGTTCGACCAGTTTTGCCAATGCTCCAAACATGGGTTTACTTTAAGCGATCTGTGATACCAGACAAACCATCTATCTGATGCGTTGCGAGATCAGGTAGGCGACCCCGCCCGCCAGCAGCCCCCAAACAGCCGCGCCCAGACCAAACGCAGTAATGCCCGAAGCTGTTATGGCAAAGGTCAGGATTGCCGCTTCGCGCTCGGCTGGAACTTCAAGCGCGGCGAAGGTGGCGTTGGCCATCACTCCGATCAAAGCGACACCGGTCAGCGTCCCCATCAGCAGTGGGTCGGCATGAGCAGCGAAACCAGTGATGGCCACGGCGAAGACACCAAACAGGCAATAGAACAGCCCCGCCATGATCGCTGACCAATAGCGCAAGGCCCGATCCGGGTGGCTGTCTTCGTTGGAGCACATGGCGGCCGTGATGGCAGCAAGGCAGGTCGCGGGTGCCCCGAATGGGGCGGACAACAGACTTGCGCCACCCACTGACGAGAACAGCTTACCCGGTTCAGACGTGTAGCCAAAACCGCGCATGACCGCGATGCCGGGGATGTTCTGCGTGGCCATCGTGACGACAAAAAGGGGCAGACCAATGCCGATGGCCGACGCGAGCGAGAAAGTGGGCATCGTCCAAACGGGGGGCGCAAGAAAGCTTTCGGGCCGCACGGAGGTGCCTTCGGCGCTGAAGACGACAACCAGTGCTGCGGCAACCACTGCGGCGGGTACTGCGAACAGTTTGTTGAAACGCCCCGCGATGAACCATGTCAGGATAACGGGAAGGGCTTGCCAGGGCAGTTCGACTGCCGCCTTAAATGGGACGATGCACAACGGCAGCAGCACACCCCCCAGCATAGCTTGGGCCAGCGTCGTCGGGATTGCGGCGGCCAAACGTCCCAGCGGTTTCCAGAGACCGGCCAATACCGTCAGTGCGCCGGCGCAGAGGAAGGCCCCGATTGCGCCCGAAAAGCCTTCTGCCGGGGTGGCGGACACTGCCAAAAGGGCAGCACCCGGAGTAGACCAGGCGACGCTGATCGGCTGCCGATAGCGTAGGCTGAGAAAGATCGCAGCCAACCCCATCGCAATCGCTGCACTCATCAAGCCCGAGGCAGCCTCGGCTTCCGAAGCTCCCATGGTTTCAAGCCCTTGCAGAATAATGGGGAAGGAACTGAAGAACCCGACCACTGAAACGACCAGCCCGGTTGAAATGGTTTGCACTGGGGGAAGGGGCTTTGCCATCGGGGCCTCGGGAGTATTGGTGCTGAATTGCTAGCAACTGCTTGGTGTTGCGAACAAGGGGAAAGCTTTGAACGCAAACAAAAACCTCACCGCCGGTTAGGGCGGTGAGGCTGGGAATTCCGTATTTGGAACGAGAAGAAGATCAGGCGATTTCTGCCAGGCGGGCGAGCGCTTCGTTCAGTTTCGCCTCTTCCTCTTCACGGGCGGCAAGATTGGCTTTGGCTTCTTCGACAACCTCTTCCGGGGCCGAGGCCACGAATTTAGGGTTGTTCAGACGTCCGCGCAGACCGCCGAGTTCCTTGGCCAGTTTGGTTTTGGCTTTTTCCAACCGTTCTTTTTCTGCACCGATGTCGATGATGTCGGCCAGCGGCAGTCCGAAGGAGGCCCCGGGGGCGGCGATAGAGATGGTGCCCTTGGGCAGTTCGTCGGCCTTGGTCAGGCTGTCGATCCGCGCCAGGCGTTTGATAAGAGCCTCGTTTCGGTCCCACGCGGCTTGGCCGTTGGCGTCGATTTCGGTCACCAGCATCGGGACGTAGAGGCCAGCCGGTACTCGCATCTGCGCACGGGCCGAACGGGTGTTTTCGATCACCGAGATCACCCAGTTCATCTCACGATCTGCATCGGCATCCACCAGATCAGCGGTGGAATAATTCGGCCACTCAGCGTGGACAACCATCTTGGTTCGCGCGCCGGTCAGGCCCCACAGCTCTTCGGTGATGAAGGGCATGATCGGGTGCAGCAGGACCATGCACTGATCCAGAACCCATCGCATGGTGGCGCGGGTTTCGGCCTGTGCCTCGGCGTCGTCGCCTTGTAGCAGGGGTTTTGACAGCTCCACATACCAATCGCAGACTTTGCCCCAGACAAAGGCGTAAAGCCCGTTGGCCGCATCGTTGAAACGATAGCTTTCCAGCGCCGCGTCAACCTCTTCGCGCACGCGGGCGGTTTCACCGATGATCCAGCGATTCACGGCGGCTTTAGGCTTCAGATCGGCCACGTCTAGTTGAGGAACGGCGTCGGTGAAGACCTCGTTCATCTCGGCAAAGCGGACGGCATTCCACAGTTTGGTGCCGAAATTCCGATAGCCGGTGATGCGCTCGCGCGACAGTTTCAACACGCCGCCAATCGCGGCCATCGAGGCGTTGGTAAAGCGCAGCGCGTCGGCGCCGAATTCGTCCACGATCTCCAGCGGGTCGATGACGTTGCCGGTGGTCTTCGACATCTTCTTGCCCTTCTCGTCGCGGACGAGCTGATGCAGGTAGACGGTGTGGAACGGGATCTGATCGACCACGGCCAGTTGCATCATCATCATCCGGGCGACCCAGAAGAACAGGATGTCGAAGCCGGTGATCAGAACGTCCGTGGGGAAGTAGCGCTCCAGTTCCTCGGTCTGTTCGGGCCAGCCCAGCGTGCCGATGGGCCAGAGGCCGGAGGAGAACCATGTGTCGAGGACGTCGGGGTCGCGCCAAACCGGGTAGACCAGCTTGGTTGGATCCTGTTCGACTGCATATTGAGCCAGGCTTTCCGCAAATTGATGGATGGCTTCCTGCTTGTCAGCGACTTCGATAACCGTCGCGTGGCTCAATGGACTTGGAATGTTGGCATTATCATCCAGGAACTTCTCGGTAACGGCTTTCAGGTTCGCTGCGCATTCCATGACGTTGCCGCGGTGCAGCATGCCGCCTTCGTTCAGCAAACGGCCCAGTTCGACCAAATCAAGATCACCGTCGTTTTCGTCGTCCTCGAAGTTCTCAGCCGAGAGATCAAGGCCATACCAAACCGGAATCTGATGCCCCCACCACAGTTGGCGTGAGATGCACCAGGGCTCGATGTTTTCCAGCCAGTGGTAATAGGTCTTCTCGCCCGATTCAGGAATGATTTTGACCGTGCCGTCCTTGACCGCATCCAGCGCGGGGCCGACGACCTTGGCGGCGTCGACGAACCACTGGTCGGTGAACATCGGCTCAATGACGACTTTCGAGCGGTCGCCAAAGGGCTGCATGATCGGTTTGCTCTCGACCAGCGGGACCAACGCAGCCGGGTCGTCATCCTCGCCCAGCTTGGTGCCCAGACGCGGGTCATCCGCGCGAGTCATCACGGCCAGGCCGTCAGCGGAGATTTCTTCCACCACCTTCGCCCGCGCTTCGAACCTATCAAGCCCGCGCAGGTGATCGGGAATCAGGTTGATCGTGTCGATTTCGTTCTCGGTGAATGCTTTGCCGCGCGCGTATTCCTGCGCCTTGTCGGCTTCGTCGGCGTAAGGCGCGCCATCGGCTCGCATCGCGCCTTTGGTGTCCATCAGGCGGTACATCGGAATGCCGCCGCGCCTGGCCACCATGTTGTCGTTGAAGTCATGCGCACCGGTGATCTTTACCGCGCCCGAGCCGAAATCGGGATCGGGGTAGTCATCAGTGATGATCGGGATCTGGCGGCGATGCTCTTTCGGACCAACCGGGATTTCGCAAAGTTTCCCGATGATTGGCGCGTAACGCTCATCCGACGGATGGACCGCCACTGCGCCGTCGCCCAGCATGGTTTCGGGGCGGGTCGTGGCAATGGAAATATAATCCCGCTCCTCGCGGAAGATCACATTCCCATCTTCATCTTTTTCCAGATACTCATATGTCTCGCCACCGGCCAAGGGGTATTTGAAGTGCCACATATGACCGGCGACCTCAATATTCTCGACCTCAAGGTCCGAGATCGCGGTCTCGAAATGCGGGTCCCAGTTGACCAGACGCTTGCCACGATAGATCAGGCCCTTTTCGTACATATCGACGAAAACCTTGATCACGGCGTCGTGGAAGTTGGCCGAGTTCTCATGCCCGGTGCGTGGATCACCTGCAGCACCGGCCATGGTGAAGGCGTTCCGCGACCAGTCACACGATGACCCCAGACGCTTCAGCTGTTCGATGATTGTACCGCCATACTCGCCTTTCCATTCCCAGACTTTTTCCAGGAACTTCTCACGGCCCAACTCGCGCCGACCGGGCTGCTGCGTGTTGGCCAGCATCTTCTCGACCTGCATCTGCGTGGCGATGCCCGCGTGATCCTGACCGGGTTGCCACAGCGTGTCGAACCCGCGCATTCGGTGCCAGCGGATCAGGATGTCCTGCAACGTGTTGTTGAACGCATGACCCACATGCAACGCACCCGTGACGTTGGGCGGCGGGATCATGATGGTAAAGCTTTCGTCGCGCGATTTGTTCGCGCCTGCCTTGAAGGCTCCGGCCTGTTCCCAGGCTTCATAGATGCGGGCCTCGGCCTCGGCCGCGTTGAATGTCTTTTCCATCGCCATGGGGTGCGTCCTGCGTCAACAAATTCGGGTCAGCGCCTGCAATAGCGAATGGAGGCAGGAAGGGAAAGGCCTTGCGCGCTTAGCTCATGCCAAAGCGGGCTTTGAAGTAGGCGTCCACGCGCTGATAGGCAGGTTCGTGGAAATCCAGCGTCAGCAGCGAGTGATCCCTGCCAGGATATTCCACTGTCTCCAACAGATCGCCGAAAGCCCGCTCCAACGCGTGCATCAGTTTCTTAGGTGCCAGTTTGTCTTTGGAATACCGCATCGCCAGCCCGGGCCCCTTCGCGGCCATGCCTGCCGACGCTGCGCCGATATCCTGCGTGCTCATGTGAAGATGCTTACCACCAAATATTGGCAAAGCAGGTTGACTGGCGACCCCACCAACAACGGCGTCTTCGGCCATCAAAGTCAGGGCAAAACTGCCTGTCAGGCACATACCGATGACACCTACACCGGCGCTACCTTCGCGCTGTTTGATCTCATGAGTTAGGGCACGCATCCACCCTGCGATGGGGCTTTGTTTGCCTCTGGCGAAGATGTTGAACTCTTTCCGAACGCAAAATAGACGGGCGGTGTTTTTGGCCATCTCGACCTTGCCGTAGGTGCCGAACAGATGTGGCAGGTAGACACGAAAACCGGATGCGTTCAGCTTTGCTGCCAGCGCCAAAGTCTCTGGTCCGATTCCGGGCAACTCCTGAAGGATCAGGATCGGTGGCCCCTCTCCGCCGACATAGACGTCATGTGTCACGCTCTGACCGCCAGTTAGCGGAGCGGAAAAAGGAAAAACGGTGTCGTGGGTCCAGGTCATGACCAAACCTACTCCAACATCTGGCAGGCACAAACGAATTTCCGTGAGCCCCGCTGGACATCGTCGGGGCACGGGCTAGGCTCGGCCGCAAGATCCATAAGGAGGACCGTCCATGGAAAAATTCGGCAGGAGCCAGCCCGTCAAACGGACCGAAGATCAGCGGTTCCTGACTGGGCAGGGGCGTTACATGGCTGATGCCGTGCCTGAAAATGCGCTGTTTGCTGCCTTCTTCCGCAGCCCGGTGGCCCATGGGGAAATTACAAGTTTAGATCTTGAGGATGCGCGCTCTGCCGAAGGTGTGCGACTGGTGATGACGTTGGATGATCTGGCAGCTTCGGGCATCGACACGGTGCTAAACGCCGCCGTTTTACAAAACCGCAATGGATCGAAGGCTGCGGCTCCGGAGCGGCACATGCTGGCCAAGGACCGCGTGCGCTTTGTCGGCGAGCCGGTGGTGGTTGTTATCGCGGACACGCTGGCACAGGCGCAGGACGCGGTTGAGTTGATCTGGATGGACACGGAAGAGCGCCCTGCCAAGCTGGACGTGAAGGCAGGCGGTGAGATTCTGCACCCAGAAGCCCCCGACAACCGGGCCTTTGATTGGGGGCTGGGTGACGAAGCCGCCACCGAGGCCGCTTTTCAGGACGCGGCTCATACCGTGTCGCTGAACGTGGAGGACAACCGGGTCATCATCAGCTCGTTGGAACCACGCGGATGTCAGGCCGATTGGTCCGATGGTCGTCTGCATTTTTCTTACGGCGGGCAGGGCGTCTGGGCGATGAAGGCGCAACTGGTTCAAAAGCTGAAGCTTGATGCTGAGGATATCCGGGTCACCACGCCGGATGTGGGCGGCGGATTCGGCATGAAAGTGATGCCATATCCTGAATATTTCTGCGTCGCTGTCGCTGCGATGAAGTTGGGCCAGCCAGTGCACTGGATGTCGGACCGGTCCGAGGCGATGCTGTCCGATCACCATGGCCGCGACCTGCACTCGTTGGCCGAACTGGCCTTTGACGCTGATCACAAGATCACGGCTTACCGTGTTCACAGCAAGGTCAATCTTGGTGCTTACAACAGCCATTTTGGTCAGGCGATTCAGACAAGCCTGTTCAGCAAGGTGCTGATGGGCGTCTATGACGTGCAAACCACCTATCTGCGGGTCGAGGGGTTCTATACCAATACAACGCAGGTCGATGCGTATCGCGGTGCGGGCCGCCCCGAGGCGATCTATGTGTTGGAACGCGTTATGGACCGTGCAGCGCGTGAGTTGGGGGTTGATCCGTGGGAGCTGCGGCGCAAGAACTTTATCCGCCCCAACGATTTTCCTTACACCTCGGCCACTGGCGAAACCTATGATGTCGGCGATTTCGACATGATCCTCAGCCGCGCAGCCAGCCAGACCATCGGCTTTGAGGCCCGCAAAACGGCGGATGCCGAGCGCGGCCTGATCAGGGGGCAGGGCCTTTGTTACTATATCGAAAGTATTTTGGGTGATCCTTCCGAGAACTCAAAGGTCGAGTTTTGCGAGGATGGCAGAGTGAACCTTTACGTGGGCACGCAGTCGAACGGGCAGGGGCATGAGACGGTTTATGCCCATTTCTTGTCCGATCAGACCGGCATTCCCATGGACAAGATCTCTGTCATTCAGGGCGATACAGACAGGCTTGGCCATGGCGGCGGCACGGGTGGCTCGCGTTCGGTCACAGTGCAAAGCACGGCGACCCTGGCGACCATCGACAAGATGATCGCCGCATTCACGCCTTATCTTGCCGATAAGATGGGGGTCGAGGAAAACGATGTGAGTTTTGACCACGAGACATTCCGCGCGCCGGGGTCCAACCTGACGCCAACCCTGACCGAGGCGGCCGAGATGGCGCGCATCGACGGGCGTATGGATTTGCTACAGCATGAAGCCCGCGCCAACCTGGATGCCCGAAGCTATCCCAATGGCGCGCATGTTGCCGAAGTCGTGATCGATTCTTACACCGGGGAAACGTGGGTTGATCGCTATACGGTCGTTGATGATTTTGGTAATCTTATCAATCCGATGCTGGCGGAAGGGCAGGTTCATGGCGGGGTGGTTCAGGGCATCGGACAGGCGCTGAGCGAGCGTGTTGTGCACGATGCACACGGGCAGCTGCTCACGGCTTCGTTTATGGATTACGCCTTGCCCCGTGCGACTGACATACCCATGATTAAGTTTACCTCGGTGCCGGTTCCGTCAACCTCGAACCCGATGGGCATGAAAGGGTGCGGCGAGGCTGGTACAGTGGGCGCGCTGGCCGCGGTGGCAAACGCGGTTCAGGACGCGCTCTGGGATCACGGGGTGCGGCGGGCGGATATGCCTTTCACACCTCAAAGAGTATGGGAATTGCTGACGCATGAATCTGTCGCGGCTGAGTAGAAAGGTTCTGGGATGGCTCGGACGGCCCCTGCGGTCCGAACATTCTGCCGAGGTTCTTCACCGCGAACCGCTCAGCCATGTCATCATCCTTGACGGCACTATGTCGACGCTCGAACCGGGGTTCGAGACCCATGCGGGGCAAACCTTGCGGCTGTGTTGCGAAATGGGCAGCAAGGTTTCGGTTTTTTATGAGGCGGGCGTGCAGTGGGAAAGCTGGAAGTCCTCGCTGGATGTGATGATGGGGCGGGGTATCAACCGCCAGATCCGCCGTTCCTATGGCTATCTTGCCTCACGCTACAAACCTGGGGACCGTATCTATTTCATCGGCTATTCGCGTGGAGCTTATGGCGTGCGCAGTCTGGCCGGAGTGATCGACATGATCGGTTTGCTCAAGGCTGAACACGCGACCGAGCGCAACATCCAGCAAGCCTATCGCCACTATGAATGCAATCCCAGTGGCACCGCCGCGCGAGATTTTCGCCGCAAGTTCTGCCACGACGGGGTTGAGATCGAGATGATTGGGGTCTGGGACACCGTCAAGGCGTTGGGTTTGCGGCTGCCGCTGTTGTGGCGCTGGGCCGAAGAGCGCCACGCCTTTCACAACCATCAACTGGGCCCTTCCACCCGCCACGGCTATCACGCGATGGCGTTGGACGAGACACGCGAGGTTTTCGACCCGGTGTTTTGGAAATGCACGCCTGAGTTCAAGGGTCACGTAGAACAGGTCTGGTTCCGCGGAACTCATGGCGATGTCGGCGGGCAGTTGAACGGGTACGAAGAGGCGCGACCGCTCAGCAACATCTCTTTGATCTGGATGCTGGACAAGGCCGAGATGCACGGGCTGCCGCTGCCTGAGGGCTGGCGCGATCGCTTCCCCATTGATCCACATGCGCGTTCGGTGGGCACGTGGCGCGGTTGGGGCAAGATTTTCCTTCTGCGCAAACACCGCAAAGTAGGCCGCGACCAATCCGAGCGTCTGCACGTCTCGGTTTCACCAGACGAACTGCCCAGTTGGGTGGCGATGCCGAACCTGCCGTCACATCCTGCGCAGTAGGGATTAGTCAAAAAGCACTGTTGCAGACGAGTTGGATAGCGTTTCAAATGCTTCTGCAATGTCTCGTTCGATGTTTCGCGCTAGGGATAAGTCAGGCAGCTGAGACATTGGGAAAAACCCGACCGCGCTGGTTTCGCTTCCCGTCTTAGGGTCGTCCTGTCCTACCTCATCGCATAAAAAGAACAGCTTATAGAAATCACGCGCATCTGCCGGGTAAGGGTGTCGCGCCTTATGGCGCAAGGCGTACAGGTGTCGTGCCTGAACCCGAAGCCCTGCTTCTTCCCAGACCTCACGCTCGATGTTTTCCGCCGGAGAGCTGCCGATATCGGCAAAGCCGCCGGGCATCGACCACCGACCGTCACTACGTTCGCGCACCAGAAGGATGTGGTCATCCCGGATCACCGCGCCGCGAATGTCGATACTAGGGGTTGCATAGCCGCCCGCATGGTCTGTGATCAGCCCTTCTATCCGCGAAATCGGCACCTGACCGAGATCAGCCAGCATGGCGCGGGCCATGGCGGCGATCTCGTCGTAACGTTCCCGGTCAAAAGGGTCTTTGGTGAAATGCTGGCCGGTTTCAGACAGGGCCAGCAGGCGCTTTGCACGGGCTAGCCAGGTATCCTCCATTGCTGTCGGATCCTGGCGCATCTGTGTCACCGGCGTCGGTCGCGGCGCGCGCTCATGGGTTGGAAGGCCACGCCCACATGCGCTTCGCAATAGGGTTTGCCTGCTTCAACTGGCAGACCACAGAACCAGAAATCCTCGGTCGCGGGGTCGCCCACAGGCCATTTGCAGGTCTTCTCGGTCAGTTCCATCAAACTCAGCTTCTTGGCCTTCTTCTCGATCTCGTTGACCTTGGCCAGCGCCTCGGGGCTGATCTCATTGGCCGACGGCTGAGGAGGCAGTGGTTGACCGGCCGGGATGATCTGACGACGTGCCGGTACGGCAGGTTTCGCCTCGGCGGCAGGGGCAGGGGCCGGGCGCGCCGGTTCAGTCTTTGGTGCAGGTTTAGGCTTGGCCTCGGCCTTGGGTGCGGGGGCCGGTTTTTCCTTAGGCTCGGATTTGGCAGGGGACGCGCCCGCTGTCCTGTTGGACAGGCCCAGGCGATGCACTTTGCCGATCACCGCGTTGCGGGTCACGCCGCCCAGTTCCTTGGCAATCTGGCTGGCCGACTGGCCTTCGCCCCACATCTTCTTCAGCAGTTCTACGCGCTCGTCTGTCCAGGACATCGTTAGCCTTTCAAAAGCGGAAAGCGGCCCCGGATTCGGGCCGCCTTGGGAAATCGTCTCAGCCCCCTATTCTAAACACTGCAGCCCGAGTTACAAGCTGTCTTCGAATCAGGTTTGGGGCAAATCATGCAGAATTCCGCAGATCAGACCGCGCGCCGCTTTGGAGCCGTCAACTGGATGGGCCTTTACACGCTGGCGCAGCGTGAAACGTTGCGCTTTCTGGCGGTTTGGACCCAGACCATTCTGGCACCGCTTGTGACGGCCGGGTTGTTTCTGCTGATTTTTAATATTGCTATCGGCCCCAGCCGACCGGATGTCATGGGCGTGCCGTTTCTGGTCTTTCTGGCACCGGGGATCATGATGATGACCGTGATCCAGAATGCCTTTGCAAACACCTCGTCTTCGATGGTCATTTCCAAGGTGCAGGGCAATATCGTGGATACCCTGATGCCACCTCTGTCGCCGCTTGAGATCTTGCTTGGCTATCTGGCGGGGGGAATTGCCCGAGGCATCCTGATTGCATGCGTCGTCGCTGTTGCGCTGGCACTGGTTCTTGGCATCGTGCCACAAAACATCATTATCGCGATGATCTTCGTCGTTTTGGGCGGGGCTTTCATGGGCGCGCTTGGTTTGTTTGCTGGGATTTTTGCAAACAAATTCGACCAGATGGCGGCCATTACAAACTTCATCGTTACACCGCTGGCCTTCCTCTCAGGGACATTCTACTCGGTTCAGGCGCTGCCACCTGTGCTGAACCGTCTGACCCACTTGAACCCCGTCTTCTATCTGATCGACGGGTTGCGTTATGGCATGATCGGGGTCTCAGACAGCTCACCCTGGTTGGGTATGGTGGTTTGTTCCTTTGCAACCCTTTTGATCGGAGTGATCACCTGGCACATGCTTCGCACAGGGTACAGATTGAAGGCTTGAACAGCCCCCCCCCCGTGCAAACTGTCTTTTACCGGTCATTTTGGGCGCCTAACCGCTTCGCGCCAAACTAGAATCAACCCTCCGGTCAGAATGGTTAAAGACCCGATCAGGCTGATCCGGTCCGGGATCACATCGAATACCAAAAAGTCATAGAACGCTGCAAAAACCAGCGTGGCATAGCTGATCGGCGCCACAAAAGAGGCATCCGCCCGGGCCATGCCGTTGACGAAACAGGCTTGCGCACAGGCCATCAAAGCACCGATTCCAGCCAATGCTGCCCATTGTTCCGATGTTGGCGCCTGCCACACCGCAATCACCGCGACAGAGGCAATTACCAATCCCATCGCGTTGTTCACCAGCAAAATCTGGATTGGAATTTCGCGGCCAGACAGCTTTTTGATGAAAATCAGCTCCATTCCGATCACGGCGGCCGCGGTCAAGGCTAACAAGGCAGCAGGTTGAAAGCTGGCAGGGGTCGGGCGTAACAGAATCAATGCACCTACAAGGGCGACCGCTGCGGCCAGCCAACGCCAGGGACCGACCCCCTCTTTCAGAAGCGGGATCGCCAAAACCATGGCGAAGACCGGATTCAAGAAGGAAATCGCGGTGGCATCTGCAATCGGGATATACGCGACCGATGCGAACATAAGCGTAATTCCCAACCATCCAAAGCTGGAGCGCCCGATATGCAATCCCCAATGCGGGCGTTTGAGCTGTGGACGCAATATCGCGACCGCACTGATGATCACCAGAAAAGCAAACAAAAAACGTCCATGGCTGATCTGCATAGGGTGCAGCGGCGGGCCCAACGCATCCGTCCCAAGCGACTTTGCCAGCAGTGTTGTGCCAGCCAACAGAGCGCTGGCGGCAAAGATCAACAGGGCTGCAAGGGCGGGGTTTTGGCGTGCAGGCGTCATGTCTCAGCGGTGCGGCAGATAGGCGCGAAAGACAAGAAGGAAATCCTGTTTCGAGCACCGCGTGGAGATAATTATCGACGATTCATTTAAAGGGTTCCCAGATCGAGCTTACGCCGCTATACGACCAGCATGATCAAAACCGCACATATCCTGCGACTCCGACGCCGACGCCTGACCGCGTAACCGGCCCTTTTGATCTATTGCGTGTTCAAAATCCGCGCAAATCCCACCAAATATGTTGACGACCAAGGCTCTGGTGTATCACTCACAGGGCTCAAGCAATTCGAAAAGGATGATCCGATGATCCCGTCCGTTCTGCCGACCTATAATCGCGCGCCCCTGACATTTGTGAAGGGCGAAGGCGCCTGGCTGACCGAGGCGGATGGCCGACGTTTTCTGGACTTGGGCGCCGGGATCGCAGTCAACGCGCTGGGCCACGCCCATCCTGCGCTGGTGGCCGCTCTGACCGAACAGGCTCATGCTCTGTGGCATGTCTCGAACCTTTATAACATCCCACAGCAGCAGGCGCTGGCGGACAAGTTGGTGGAACACACCTTTGCCGACACGGTTTTCTTCACCAACTCCGGTACGGAATCTTGCGAGCTGGCTGTGAAAATGGCCCGCAAATACTTCTATGACAAAGGTCAGCCCGAGCGGGTTGAAATCATCACCTTCGACGGCTCATTTCATGGACGTTCGTCGGCAGGTATTGCCGCGGCCGGATCGGAAAAAATGACCAAAGGCTTCGGTCCGCTTTTGCCGGGATTTGTACACCTGACCTTTGGGGACCTTGATGGCGTTACCAACGCGATTACCGAGCGCACCGCCGCGGTCATGATCGAGCCGGTACAGGGGGAAGGCGGCATCCGCCCCGTGCCTGATGCTGAGTTAAAGGCGCTGCGCCAGATCTGTGACAAAAATGGCCTGCTTCTGATCCTTGACGAAGTGCAATGTGGCGTTGGCCGCACCGGCAAACTCTTCGCCCATGAATGGGCGGGCATTACTCCGGATATCATGATGGTTGCCAAGGGCATTGGCGGTGGTTTCCCTCTGGGCGCTGTACTGGCCACCGAAGACGCTGCCAGCGGAATGACCGCTGGCACCCATGGCTCGACCTATGGCGGCAACCCTTTGGGTTGCGCTGTCGGCTGCGCAGTGATTGACCAGGTCACAACACCCGCTTTTCTGGAAGGAGTCAATCGCAAGGCGGGTCTGTTGCGGCAGAAACTCGAAGGTCTGGTCGCAGATCACCCCGACGTTTTCGAAGAGGTGCGTGGCTCAGGTCTCATGCTGGGTCTCAAATGCAAGACGTCCAATATCGATATGGTCAATGCGGGCTATGAAAACGAGGTCATTACGGTCCCCGCCGCCGACAACGTCATCCGCTTGCTGCCGCCGCTGACGCTGTCCGAGGACGACATCGCCCAAGCCCTGATCCGCCTGGACAAGGCGGCAACACAGGTCAACTCACAACTCACCAGCGCCTGACCTTTCTTCTTGTTCCAAATACGGCGGGGGTGTGGGGGCTGGCCCCCACGCACCGCTCAGCCAAAAGCGAAACGACATGAACCACTTTCTCGATATCCATAAAACCGACGCCAACGACCTGCGGGCCATGATTGATCAGG
The DNA here is from genome assembly GCF_013110775.1 of Ruegeria sp. HKCCD7296. Classification (NCBI taxonomy): domain Bacteria; kingdom Pseudomonadati; phylum Pseudomonadota; class Alphaproteobacteria; order Rhodobacterales; family Roseobacteraceae; genus Ruegeria; species Ruegeria sp. HKCCD7296. Next base: position 71,728 of record NZ_WVRF01000007.1, on the reverse strand, counting down.
CGGGCGCAATGAAGCGGGCCCGCCTGGGTCGCCCCAAGGCAGCACTTGATGAGGCACAACCGCTCAAAGATCGTATGGTTGCGCTGATCTTTGAAAAGCCTTCAACCCGGACGCGCGTGTCCTTTGACGTGGGTGTGCGCCAGATGGGCGGACAGACCATGGTACTTTCGGGTAAAGACATGCAGCTGGGGCATGGCGAGACAATTGCCGATACCGCGCGCGTCCTGTCCCGCTATGTCGACATGATCATGATCCGGACCTTTGATGAAACCATCCTGACTGAGATGGCGGAATATTCGGATGTACCGGTGATCAACGGCCTGACCGACCGGACCCATCCCTGCCAGATCATGGCCGACGTGCTGACGTTCGAAGAACATCGCGGCCCCATCGCAGGAAAAAAAGTGGTCTGGACCGGAGATGGGAATAACGTCTGCGCGTCGTTCCTGCACGCGGCGGGCCAGTTCGGGTTCGATCTGACATTCACAGGTCCGGCGCAATTTGATCCCGAGGAAGAGTTTATGGGCTTTGCGCGCCAGAAAGGCTCGCAAATCGTGGTGGAACGCGACCCGTTCAAAGCCGTTGAAGGAGCGGACCTGGTGGTCGCGGACACCTGGGTTTCCATGCATGATTCCCAATCGGCCAAAGAACGCCGCCACAATCTGCTGCGCCCCTATCAGGTCAACACGGAACTTATGTCACACGCCAAACCAGATGCGTTGTTTATGCACTGCCTGCCCGCGCACCGTGAGGAAGAGGCAACGTCCGAGGTGATGGATGGTCCGAACTCGGTCATTTTTGACGAGGCCGAAAACCGCCTGCACGCGCAAAAAGCTGTCATGCGTTGGTGCCTGGGCGTTTAGGCTCGTCGGCGGATATCCCAAACCTTTAGCTTGGCGAGCGTCCGTGCGCTCGCCAATAGAACCAGAACGCATAACGTGGTCTTGGTCATGGTTTCCATCGTTCCCTCGATCAGCATCGCGTGAACAACACTGCCGATAATCGTCACCATTGCTAGACCGGTATGGCTAAGCCGCCAAAGGCGAAACCGCAGGTTCAAACGTTGGCGCATGACACCCAACAGAGCCGCTGCAAAAGCTGACCACATCGCGATGACACCCCAATTCGAAAACGGGGTGGCTGAAACAAAAAGCAAGGCGTCGACTACGTCTGGCGGGCTGGTGATCCATAGACCTCCCACATGGATCAATATGGCCACGATCAGTGCCAGACCACACCGCCTGTGCCAATGGCGGCTGGACACATGGGAAAGTCCAGGCAACCAGCGCCCGGCCAGCAGCGGTTGCAGCAGCAAAAGGCACATTCCGATAATGCCCGCAAATCCGGCGAGAATGTAGATCGGATCACGCCACGCCAGATAAGGGCTATAGGCCGCTGCGATGATCGGGATAGCAAGCGCGGCACTTAACAGCACCCAGATCAAACTGCGCCTCAACACTTCTTAAAGCGGCTGCAATACAAAATGCGCGGCTAGTGTCAAGTCATCTGCACTCGACATCACGGGGCGCAGGAAAACGGTCTCGAACTCCCCGCTGTCATAGGCCAAATGCCCGTGAGGTTGACCGAAGGCGGGCACGATCTGCGGCATCTCCAGCCGAAACTCACCCTTCGCATCCGTCAACGTCGCGCCATGGCTGTGCGGATCGCGCTCGTGCCCCTCGGTCGTGTGCGCCCAGATCTGAATGCGTTGGCCGGGCAGGGGGGCTCCATCGCCTGCACGCCGCACTGTGCCGGTCATCCAGAACCCACCGCCACCGATCTGGTTCACGATAGGTGCTCCGGGACGGTAATTGTTCGATCCGCCCCGCATCGATGGCGTTGGTGCAAGCCCGCTCGCACGTGCTGGTAACAAAAGCCCCGAGGCCGCAGTTGCCACAACAGCGGCAGCTTGGGTAATCAGTGAACGACGGGAGAGCAAAGCGTCAGCCATTGAGAAACCTCCAATCCGCGACCCTTTTCGGTCCGACAACGATACTCAAGATAGCATGGTTCCGATGGATTCCGAGGCGCACCGGATCATAAAATCCTACTCTCACGGTTCTGTGAGACGGACAGGGGCAGCGGCACCGAATCTCTTTGACGTTTCGTTTTACAAGTTGCGATGTTTGTATTCATCGTGTCTGAAACGAAAGGTCGTGCCATGACACAAGTGGATAAAGTCTCAGCCGAGGACATAGCTGCCTTCCGGCGCAACGGTGCTGTTGCCCTTCGGTCAAAGTTTTCGCACGACTGGTTGTCGTTATTGCGCGAAGGCATCGACGCCGACCTTGAAAATCCGACCGACAATTTCACACGCCATACCAAGGACCCAAGCGCTCCCGGCTATTTCGAGGATTACTGGGCCTGGAACAAAATTCCCCAATTTACCGAATTCGTTCATCACTCTCCCTGTGCACCACTTGCTGCTGAACTGCTTGGGGCTCCGTCTGTCAATCTTGTCATGGACAACTGGTTCTTGCGCGAAGCGGGATCAACCTCGCGCCCACCTTTTCATCAGGATCTGTCCTACTTCGATTTTGAGGGCACAATGTGCGTGCTGTGGCTGCCGCTGGAGCAGGTGACGAAGGAAAACGGTATCGCCTTCGTCAAGGGATCACACCTCTGGAACAAGCTTTTCATGCGGGTGCGCTTTGCTGATGGGCATCCGAGTTATGAACCGACTGAAGTTGCCGGGCAAACCTATCACCCGCCACCTGATGTAAACGCGGACCCCGAAGCGTATGACCTGTTGCAATGGGATCTGGAGCTTGGGGACTGCATCTTTTTCGATATGCGAACGTTACATGGCGGGCTATCCGCGACGACCCCGTCGGAAACGGTCCGCCGTTTCACCCTTCGCATGACTGCACCAGATGGAGTCATCCGATACCGCGGCGACTGGGCCAAAGATGAGCGCGCGCAGTTCGAAGCCGCGGGTTATGGCGAAGGCGATAAGATCGACGGCCCCTTTTTCCCCCGCTTATGGCCTCGCTAAGCGGGGGGGGCAATGCACCCAATCTGTGCGTTTGCGCACTTTATTGGGCGGAATAAGCGTCTATCTCTTGTTTGAGCGAACGATGGATGGCTTTGCCATCTGCAACCAAGGGAGTGCTGAAATGAGTTGGAATCCGACCCATAATCCTGATTGCGTCTCGGAAAACCCGGCGCTGGACACGCTGATCATCCCGCGTGCCCGCGATCTGGGCGGGTTCGAAGTGCGCCGCGCATTGCCTTCAGTGAAACGACAATTGGTTGGCCCGTTCATCTTTTTCGATCAGATGGGTCCGGCCGAATTCATCACCGAAGGCGGTATCGACGTGCGCCCCCATCCGCATATCGGACTGGGCACAGTGACCTATCTGTATCAGGGCGAGTTCGAGCACCGCGACAGCCTTGGAACCCATCAGATGATCTATCCGGGTGAGGTCAATTGGATGGTCGCGGGGCGAGGTGTTACACATTCCGAACGCACAAGCGACGAAACGCGTGGTAAAAAGCATAGTCTTTTTGGAATCCAGACGTGGATCGCCTTGCCCGAAGCGCATGAGGATATGGCCCCTGATTTCGAACATCATAAACAGGCCGCGCTGCCGCATCTTCAGGACGCGGGTGCTAGCGCCCGGTTGATTCTGGGCTCGGCCTATGGCGAAACCAGTCCGGTGACTATGTTGTCCGAAACCTTCTATCTGGACGTGCAGCTTGAACCCGGTGCCTCGTTCCCGCTGCCCGATGATCAAGAGGATCGCGGCGTTTATGTCACTCAAGGCTCGGTCGAGATCGCAGGCGACACGTTTGACGAAGGCCGTATGATGGTTTTCCGCCCCGGCGACAAGCTGTCGGTCAAAGCGGGCCCCTTGGGTGCGCGGCTGATGCTGCTGGGCGGCGCGACGCTGAACGAGGACCGGTATATCTGGTGGAACTTCGTTTCCTCTTCGAAAGAAAAGATCGAAACCGCAACGCGTGAGTGGAAAAGCGCCGATTGGGCCAATGGTGCGTTCCATTTGCCACCGGGTGACGATCAGGAGTTTATCCCTATTTCTGAAGAGCTTGAACGGACCAAACCTCGGTTGGCACGTTGACAAGTGCCCCGAAAAGCGGCGGGGTTGTGTAACAGGTCGTTTGCGGTGATCCTTTCAGGTATTTCTGAGGGGGCATTATGAAACTCGTAATTGCAGGTGCGGGCAGCATTGGTTGTTATTGCGGAGCATTACTGGCTCGAGCGGGCCATTCCGTCACCCTGCTGGGCCGCGCCCGTGTGCTTGACCCGATCCGCCAACACGGGCTGACGGTTACGGATTTCGATGGGCTTAATTACACAGCACCAGCCAATTCCCCAGACCTCAGCCAAGATCCAACTTGTTTGGCTCATGCAGAATTGGTCATCGTCACTGTCAAATCGGGTGCCACTGCGGATATGGCCGAACAGATCGCTGCTGAGGCATCGTCGGACGCGCCGATTCTGTCCTGGCAGAACGGGATCGAAAACGCTGCGACCTTGCGTGCTGCCTTGCAGGGGCGAGATGTCCGTGCCGGAATGGTGCCCTTTAACGTGGTGCCTAGTGGACCTACTACCTATCACCGGGCCACCTCGGGCGAAGTCGTCATCGAAAATGGGCCCGGAGATCTGGCCGAGCGTCTCAGCAGCCCGGATCTGCCTGTTTTGGCGAGTGATCAGATCGAGGCCGTGCAATGGGGCAAACTGTTGATCAATCTGAACAACGCGCTGAATGCGCTGTCGGGTTTGACGATCGTGGATCAACTGAAAAGCCGCGACTGGCGTTTACTTGTTGCGGATCAGATGGCCGAGGCGCTTTTGGTTCTCAAGGCGGCGGGGCACCCAGTGGCATCGACCACGCCGCTTCCGGTTTGGATGACCCCGCATATCCTGCGGCTGCCGACTCCGCTGTTTACCCGCGTCGCCGCCCGGATGCTGACGATTGATCCCAGTGCCCGGACGTCTATGGCCTATGATCTGATGGCTGAACGACAAACGGAAATCGACAGTTTGCAAGGCCACATAATACGGTTGGGCCATGAAACCGGGGTGCCGACGCCCATCTGCATACAAGTGTCCGACCTGATCAAACACGCGCCTGATCACCCGCTGACCCCGGATCAGATCAGGTTGTAAGACCCCTTAGGCGAAAGCAGTTAGCATCCAAAAGATTATGGCTGACATGGTCGCGGCAGCAGGTACGGTGATGACCCAGGCCGCTATGATGGTCATAAAATGCGAGCGCCGCACCAGTTTACGACGGCGGTACTCTTCGGGTGCCAGATTATGCCCTGTTGCACGCAGCAGGTTGGCGCGTTTACGTCGCCGTTCGGAGTCCCACTCGCGGAAAAAGCCCACACCAAAAACTGCGCCAACTGCGATATGGGTCGAGCTGACAGGCAGCCCCAGCCAACTGGCCACGATCACGGTGATCGCCGCCGAAAGGGCGACACAGAAAGCCCGCATAGGGTTCAGCTTGGTGATCTGGCTACCGACCATCCGGATCAGTTTGGGGCCAAATAAGAACAGACCAAAGGAAATCCCAAACGCGCCGATAATCATTACCCAAAGCGGAATTGAGACCTTCGACGCGAAATCCCCGAATTCTGCCGCGTGCACAATCGCGGCCAGAGGGCCAACCGCATTGGCCACGTCATTTGCGCCATGGGCGAAACTCAGGAACGTGGCCGAGATGACCAGCGGCAAGCCAAACAGAGCTTTCAGTGACCGCGTTCGGTTTTCAAGCCCTTCGGACTTGCGTCGCACCCATGGGACGGTGGCGGACCAAGACAGCAGACCTGCGCCCAACCCGATTAACAGCGCCATCTCAAGTTCGATTTTAACGATGCGTTTAAGCCCCTTTACGGTAAGATAAGTGGCAAAGGCCCCTGCCATCACTGCCACAAGGATGGGCACCCATTTGCGGGCCGCCGCGATCTTATCATCCTGATTTTGAATCTTGGTCTGGATCAGCGCCAGAAAACCGGCGGAAATCAAACCACCCAGTACAGGCGAGATCACCCAACTGGCCGCAATTGCGCTCATCGTGCCCCAATTGACTGCACTTAGCCCCGCTGCTGCAATCCCGGCCCCCATGACGCCTCCGACAACCGAGTGCGTAGTCGACACAGGCGCGCCGACCCAAGTTGCCAGATTGACCCACATGGCAGACGAAATCAGTGCTGCCATCATCGCCCAGATGAAAACGCTGCTGTTCTGAACAGACGCAGGATCAATGATCCCCTTGGAAATGGTCGAAACCACATCACCACCTGCCAGCAACGCACCTGCGCTTTCGGCGATGGCCGCGATCAAGATGGCCCCGCCCATGGTCAGTGCGTTTGCACCAACGGCTGGACCCATGTTGTTGGCCACATCATTTGCGCCAATGTTGATCGCCATATAGGCCCCAAAAGCGGCAGCGGCGACCACGATGTAGCTGCCATCGGCCTGACCAAACAGAACGGCCGCTGTCAGTCCTGCAACGACCATGAACGCCAACGCGATTCCCGGTGCCAACAAAGGACGGGACACGTGTATGTTGGCGTTTTCAACGCGAGAAATGCGATGCAGGTCGCTGTCCAGCGCCTGCCAGCGCGGCTTGGGGTTTGTGTCAGACATGGGCTTGATCAGTTTTTCAAAGACGGCCCGCAGCTAACGTTTCGATGCTGCAAGGACAAGCCGCATGTCATCAATTTGTTGCGAAGTTGTTACATTTGACGCAGCAGCGACTGTAGTTCAGGTTCCTGCACCTGCGTGGCGGCTTCGGCCGGTGAAAACCACTTTCGTGTCCGCTGATGGGCTTCGGGGAAGTCTTCGACCAGTTTGCGCACCATAATCCGGTATACATTGGTCAGCACCGGTTGCGTCGACCCGTCCTTGAGGATTTTGTCGTAAGTAAAGTGACCGATGGGTTTCTTGTCCACCTTGTCCGCTCGCACTCCGGCCTCTTCCCAGGCCTCCTGCAGCGCCGTTTCGGCCCCGTCCAGACCGTCAATCGGCCAGCCCTTTGGAATGATCCAGCGCCCGGTATCCCGACTGGTGATCAACAGTACCTCATTTTGCCCTTTGTGTTTTCGGGTGCACAAAGCCGCGAACTGCACCCGTCTGGGGCGCAGGAACAAAGGCCGACCAACCTCTTCCCAGATATTTCGCAGTTTTGAACCCATCCGCAGCGTATCAACCATATCCTGTCATCGGAACTGAAGGGACGTAACAGTGGAAATGTTGAATTTCAATTAAGTCTTCAGATTTTCAGTATTCGTGAGCGGTTTTCGGTTCGAGTGGCTGAACACTGTTTCAGCCCCGGCCGGTCTTGCCTTAGCCGCGTCTGCGCTTTGCCCTCAACGTTGGGTCGGCTTGTGTTGGGTCTTCCGGCCACGGGTGTTTTGGATACTGGGCTCGCATATCCTTGCGCACGTCCGCGTAAGAGCCAGCCCAGAATCCGGGTAGATCGCGGGTGATCTGGATCGGACGTTGCGCAGGTGACAGAAGGGTAATTTTCAGCGGCGCGCCCCCGACAACCGGGTGAATCGAAACGCCGAACAATTCCTGCAACCGGACCGAGATTTCTGGCACCGCTGCACTGTAGTCAATCGGCACCTTGCGTCCTAGCGGTGTTTCAAACGATCCCGGTGCACGGCGGTCCAGTTCTTGCGTCTGTGCCCAATCCAAACGGGCGCGCAGGGCGGGTAACAGGTCGAAGCGCTTCCAATCTTCCGCGCTTTTGACGCCTGAGAGCATCGGCAGCAGCCAATCCTCCAAGTCGGCCATCAGGCCTTCGACCGAGAAATCGGGCAGGTCGGTCCCGTCTGCGCGCACCAGTTCGACCCGGGCTGCCAGTCGACCGGCGGCCCCGTCCAGTCGCAGCCCTAGGTCGCGGACCCCGTCCAGCATGGCCCGCGCGACATCTTCATCCGGGACTTCCTTCCAGATACGATCATCCAAGGTGATCGCACCGAACCGTTCCTGTCGTCGTGACACAACCCGGCGTTCGCGTTTCGACCACGTGCAACTGTCAACCCAGGCGATTTGATCGGAAAACAAATCCCGGATCTCTTGTTCCGAGATCTGCGTGGCCATGCGTACCTTTGCTTCGCGCGGGTTGCCATCCGTATCGTTCACAACCAAGTAAGGCGCGCCCGCCAGCGTGTCACCATTGTCCAGAACAACGCCCTTGCCGCCCGACAGCAAATAGCGCGGTGCTTCTCCTATGCGCCGCTGTCCGACGCGATCAGGGTAGGCCAGGGCGACCATGGCCGCAGGGCTCAGGCGCTCGGACACGTTCTTGGCCTGCGCCCGCAGTCTTTTGGTTTCGGCCTGGATACGGTCTATGGCGCCCATATTCACCTGCCATACGCGGTTACGCTGAAACGCCCGCACGTCGCGCAACGCCTCTTGCCGTAGCGCGATATCGACCGGGGCGCCGCGCAAGGGGTCACGTTCAGCCATAAGTGCCGCCAATGGCGCAGCTTGCGAACCTGCGCTTTCCAACATGTGACCCAGCCGGGGGTGCAGAGGTAACGCGGCCAAGGCTCGCCCGTGATCAGTGATCCGCCCCTTATCGTCCAGTGCGCCAAGCATCGTCAGCAATGCCCGTGCCTCGGCCAGTGTTCCGTCGGGCGGCGGTGTCAAAAAGGCCAGATCATTGGCGTCCGCGCCCCACAACGCCAGTTCCAACGCCAGTCCGGTCAAGTCAGCTGCCTCGATCTCGGCGGGCGGGTAGGCGGCCAGCGCGCCTTCTTCACCTTTTGACCACAGCCTATAACACACGCCTTCGGCCACACGGCCCGCGCGACCCGCGCGTTGCGTCGCTTCGGCCCGCGTCACGCGTTCTGTGACCAACCTCGACATGCCCGAGCCCGGATCAAACCGTGCCCGCCGCGCTTGCCCCATATCCACGACCACGCGGATATCTGGGGTGGTCAAAGAGGTTTCGGCAATCGACGTCGCCAGCACCACTTTGCGCCCGCTTTTAGCGGGGGCAATCGCTGCGCGCTGGGCGGCAAAGGGCATTGCCCCGAACAATGGATACACGGCACAGGCTTCAGATAGTCTGGCTTTCAAGGCGGCCTCGGCCCGCCGGATTTCGCCTTCACCGGGCAGGAACACCAAAAGACCACCTCCTGTGGCGCGCGTTTCACGTTCGGCCTGTACCACCAGTTCTACCAGCGCATCCAAACGACGTGCTTGTAGCCCCAAGGGGCGATCCAGCCAGCGGGTCTTGACAGGAAAGCTGCGCCCCTCGGACGTGATCAGCGGGGCGTCCATCAATTGGCCAACGGGCTCGGCATCCAAGGTGGCAGACATGGCCAGCAGGATTAGGTCATCCCGCAGCGCACCTGCCACCTCGAGGCACAGCGCAAGCCCCAGATCAGCGTTCAAAGAGCGTTCGTGGAATTCGTCGAAAATCACCGCGCTGATACCGGGCAGGTCAGGGTCTGATTGCAGCATTCGGGTCAGGATGCCTTCGGTGACGACCTCGATCCGCGTGTCCTTGGACACTTTCGCATCGCCGCGTACACGGTAGCCCACGGTCTGCCCCGCGCGCTCTCCCAAAGTCTCCGCCATCCGCTCTGCCGCTGCCCGCGCTGCCAGCCTTCGGGGTTCCAGCATCACGATCTTGCCGTCGCACAGATCGGCCTCGAGCATCGCCAACGGCACCCGCGTGGTCTTGCCTGCGCCTGGCGGTGCCTGCAGCACAGCGCGTCCACGGGCACGCAAGGCATTCCGCAAGGCGGGAACGGCGTCATCTATGGGCAGGCGATTGGTCATGCGCACCTTATCCGCCATCGTGCTGGCGGCGTCCAGTTCCCGCACTTGCACAAGCAGCAGGCCATGAACGAAATGCCGCAGGATTTGTGTTGCGCGCAATTCCCGTGCTCTTCGGTCTGGACAAATACCCCCCGACCACGGCAACTATTCCTGCCTCTGGGAACGGAACAAGCATGCAGACAGACAGTTTAAGTGACAGGATATTGAACGGCGAGCGTCGTGCGCTGGCGCGTGCCATCACTCTTGTCGAAAGCAATCGTGCTGATCATCGGGCGCAAGCCAGCGAGCTTTTAACTCAGCTTGCGGGATCGGGACGTCAGGCGTTGCGGATCGGTTTGTCGGGGACACCCGGGGTTGGCAAGTCCACCTTTATTGAAAGCTTCGGCATGATGCTGACTGGGCAAGGAATGCGTGTGGCTGTTTTGGCGGTCGATCCGAGCTCGGCACGTTCGGGTGGTTCGATTCTGGGCGACAAAACCCGGATGGAACGCCTGAGTCGGGAAAAAAATGCCTTTATCCGGCCTTCTCCCAGCCAAAGCCACCTTGGCGGCGTAGCCCGTCGCACCCGTGAGGCCATCGCCCTGTGCGAGGCGGCGGGTTATGATGTGGTGCTCATCGAAACGGTTGGTGTGGGGCAGTCGGAGACGGTTGTTTCCGAGCTGTCGGATCTGTTCCTGCTGTTGTTGGCCCCTGCGGGCGGAGACGAATTGCAGGGTGTGAAACGCGGCATAATGGAGATGGCCGACATCATCCTGATCAATAAGGCTGATGGCGACCTGAAGGCCACCGCCACACGCACCTGCGCGGACTATGCAGGAGCGTTGCGACTGCTGCGTAAACGTCCGCAAGATCCCGAGGGTTTTCCCAAGGCCATGACCGTATCAGCGGTTGAAGAACATGGGCTGGAGCAGGCGTGGGACGAAATGCAATCCTTGACCCAATGGCGTCGGGACAATGGCATTTGGGAAGCCAATCGCGCGGCGCAAGCACGGTATTGGTTCGACCAAGAGGTGCGTCATGCTCTTCTTGCGCGCCTCGACACACCGCAGGCCAAGGCCGAGATGGAGCGTCTGAACGCCGAAGTCTCAGCAGGGCATTTGAACCCGGCAAAAGCGGCAGAGGAACTGCTCGGTGCGCTGACCTGATGGTCGGGTTTGGTCGGGGAGCCTACGGGCTGTGCAAAATAAAAGATTTCGCGCGGCCTGTCTTGACCCTCCCGGCGATTCCCACTACACGCATCCAACCAGTTTTCGGGCGCGACTTCGGGTTGCGCCCCTTGTGATTTGGCCAAGGGTCTGAAGCCCGGCCTCCAGAAACAAAGGAAGAAACCATGTCGCGCCGTTGCGAACTGACCGGAAAAGGCCCGATGACTGGCAACAATGTCAGCCACGCCAACAACAAAACCAAACGTCGTTTCCTGCCGAACCTGAACGACGTCACCCTGCAGTCCGAGACCCTGGGTCGCGGTGTTAAACTGCGCATCTCGGCAGCTGCGCTGCGCTCGGTCGACCACCGCGGTGGTCTGGACGCGTTCCTGGCTAAAGCCAAGGACGAAGAGCTGTCGGCAAACGCTCTGAAAGTGAAAAAGGAAATCGCCAAGGCGCAAGCCTCGGCCTAAGCCTTTATTCTCTTACGTAATTCAAGGCCCCGTACCCTTTTGGTGCGGGGCTTTTTTGTTCTGTGGCTATATGGCGGCAATTCGCATTGTTCCCGAATTCGAAATAATTTTTTCGATTGGTGAATTTCTTCACATACAGAGATTCGAATCTGACTTAACGTTAGGTCATTCATCAGGCGGGGGCCCGAATATGTCGTTAAAAAGTTTCTACATTTTTCTGTTTCTGGCCGCTGTGCTCCGCAAGGCAATTGCAGCCTGTGCGCAGATGCAGCGCAAAGTGAACCGGTCGCACACCAGCTTTACTGCAAGCGAAGTGAAACGACCTGGGGTGGACTACTGAAAACCGCTTCAAGCGCGACCCTTTAGCGCTTGAAGCGCCTTTGCACGCTGACCTATACCAAGGTCAGGATGAGACCTAAGACCGCCAGTATTCTGCCGTTTGTTTTATCCCTGCTTCTGGTGCTGACCGGGCAGGGTCTTGCCATGTCGCGCGGCATGAATAGTGCTGTTGGCCAGATGGTATTGTGCACCGGAAATGGCCCGGTCGCTGTCTACATGGATGAAAGTGGGCAACCTACTGCGCCACCGCACTATTGCCCGGATTACGCGCTGTCCCTCATGGGGGCAATTGCCGCGACCCATCCCACATTGCCCGCAGCGCCGGAACTTGCGCAACCCGCGCCATTGCGAGATGTGGGCAACCAGATCGCATTGCCGGTGCCGCGCGCTCCGGCCCGCGCGCCGCCTTCTATTGTTTAAAAACCCATCTTTTCTAAAGTTTTGAACAACAAGGAGAGGCGCGATGTCCCTCAAATCCAAACTGCTTGCAACCTTGGCTGCAGTCACGCTGGCCGTTCCCGCTCTGGCCGATGGCACCATCAAGGTGGATGACGCTTATGCCCGCTCTTCGGGCAAAACGGCCAAGGCTGGTGCCGCTTTCATGATGATCGAGAATCAGGGCGTCGCAGATGACCGTCTGATCGGCGCAACTTCGGACGCCGCGGCCCGTGTTGAGCTGCATACACACGAGGTCGGCGATAACGGCGTGGCCAAGATGGTGCATGTGGAAGAAGGCTTTGTCATTCCCGCTGGCGAAACCTACATGCTGAAACGCGGCGGGGCTCATGTGATGTTCATGGGCCTGACAGTGCCGTTCGAGCAAGACGCAATGGTGCCCGTCACTCTGATTTTCGAGAATGCCGGTGAGGTCGAGATCGAGATACCCGTTGATCTGGAACGTCAAGACAAAGGTGGTCATGGCGGTCACGGATCTCACGGAGAGAGCACGGATTAAAGCGCGCCTGTCTTTGCGCCACGTTGCACCTTTTCCATGCATCAGGCCGGGCATTGCCCGGCCTGAGTGCGTTTGTTCAGGGGGGTGGCTTTTATTTATTCACGGTTTTTAGTCCGACCCGATCACCCGCTTTTCGGAACCGGGAGGCCAGCCAGAACATGACAGCAGCAATTGCAAGCGCCGAAAATGCGATACCCCACCCAAGCGCCACCAATGCCACCGCTGGCCAGATCATCAGAACCAGCCCGACAACCAAGGCAACAAAGCCCGAAACCCGCATTGATCCGCGTTGCGGGTCTCGCTGGTGCATCTGCTGAGCGGCGGCCAGTGAACCGATCCCGATGATAAGCGCCCATGCACCCAACAGGAAAAAGGCAAGCTTGACCGTGCCTTCCGGCCAGATCAGCAGGATCAGACCGATCACTAGCGCGCCGATCGCGGCACCTCCTAAAACACCACGGCGTCCAACCCCAAAAAGAGTCAGGCCGCCATCCAGGATCAACAGTACTCCGACCAGTTGCAACAGCACGGCGATGCTGCCAGAGGGCCAGAACAGCGCAGCTATGCCAACAATCCCCGCCAATGCTCCACGCAGTAAAAAGGTCCACCAGAGATTGGATAGCTGCTCGCCCAGCAAGTCGCGCTGGGCCATGCTGCCATCCTCCAGGATTTCGCCGGTTTTGGGTTCTTGGTCGGCCATGGCTGATCCTCCAATCGTTTCGGGCGCAATCTAAGCAAAAAATATAGTGTTGTCTGCATCTTATGAGGGTCGTGCCAGCAATTGCTCTACCCAGTGAGGCACCGTTTCTGACGCCTTGCCAAGGATATATGTGTCAAACCCCGAGGCCCCAAGCGTTGGCTCCAGATTAATCTCGACAGTTTGCGCGCCTGCCGCTTGTGCCTCGTGCACAAAGGTCGCTGCTGGATAGACCTGACTCGATGTGCCAATGGCTGCAAAGAGCGACGCGCTGGCCAGATGGTCGTAAATCTCATTCATGTGGTAAGGCATTTCTCCGAACCAGACTACATCAGGACGGGCTGTTGGCCGGTTGCAGGAGGGGCAGGGTTCTGCGACCGCCATCTCGGGCGGGGCAGTCCAGCGGTGCCCACAGTTCGAACACAACGCGCCGGCCAAGGTGCCGTGCATGTGAATGACATTCCGTGCACCACCGGCTTCGTGCAGGCTGTCGACGTTCTGAGTGACAATCACCACTTCACCGGGCCAGTCGCATTGTAGCCGGGCCAGTGCTTTGTGGGCGGCATTGGGTTTCACGCCAGCCGCCTGAACGCGACGGGCATTGTAAAATCCCTGAACCAAGGCCGGATTGCGGGCAAAGCCTTCGGGCGTGGCCACATCCTCGATCCGGTGCTTGGCCCACAATCCGCCCTCATCGCGAAAGGTACCTAGCCCACTTTCAGCGGAAATTCCGGCTCCGGTCAGAATGACAATCTTTTCCATGTCCTCTCCACACGGTACAGCTTGCATATGTCACACCGTATCCTCTTTGTCTGTTTGGGCAACATCTGCCGGTCCCCTGCGGCCGAAGGCGTCTTTCGCGATCGCGCGCCGCATCACGCAACCGACAGTGCCGGAACCATGGGTTGGCACGCAGGCAACCCGCCTTACGGCCCCATGCAGGCCGCCGCAAAAGCCAGAGGATTTGACCTTAGCGACCTGCGTGCCCGACAGTTTACAGCCGCCGACTTTGATCGGTTCGATCTGATCATTGGCATGGATGCCAACAACATCGCGGATATTGAGGATCTGCGTCCTACGGGCAACGCCACGCCTGTGCGCCTGCTGACCGACTTTGCCCATGAAACCCAGTCTGATCATGTGCCTGACCCCTATTATACGCGGGATTTCGATGGTGCGCTGGATCTGATCGAAACAGCAGTAGCCGGCTTGGCCGCTCATCTGGAGCGCTAGCCGCCGATCACCTTCAACTGACCGTTCAGCCAGGGCAGTTTGTTAAGGGCCGGTTCGATGATCTGGTTTTGCATCAGCCGACGTGTCATACCTGCGACCTCCTGCGGGACCTGATCCGACCAATCGGTGCGGGCCAAAAGCGAGATCGTGCGAGAGAAATCTCCAAACGGGGCAGGGTGCGCCTCCAACCCGTCATGGAAGCGTGCCGCGCGCATGAAGCCCAGCGGCGTCGTGATTGCCCAACCCAAACCCCGCGCGACCATGGCCATCAAAGCCATGTGTGAGCCGATCTCGAACCGTTCCTCGAACTCTTTCCCGTCGCGCGCCATATGCGCTTCGATCTGGCGGCTGATCAGTTGCTCGCGCGCGTAACGCAGAAACGGCAAGCTCTCTTGCACGGCCTCGACCGCGCCCGAACCCTTTGTGGCCACCAGAATGAACGGATCGCGGACCAAAGGATACTCGATCACGCCTTCCAGCGCCTCACCGCTATGGGCGGTGATCGCCATGTGGAGGCGCTGCTCGGCCAAAGCTTCAAACAGATCGAGGCTCGACAAGGTGATCAGTTTGAATTTCGAACGGGTCAGGCTATCGGCCAGCAATGTGGCCAACCGTGGAGTCAGATCATTGTCGAAATCGTCGATCAACCCGATGGAAAGCGTGGTCAGATGACCCAACTCCATGACCGAAAGCTCGCTTTGGGCCACCTGCAATTCGGCCAGCACAGCCTCGGCCCGCGCCAGAAAGCTGCGCCCGGCCTGGGTCAGCCGCATAGGCCGCCGCCCGTGATCAACCAGATCGGTGCCTAGCGCCTTTTCCAAATTGCGCAGTTGCTGGGATACGGACGGCTGGCTGAGCCCGGTGATCTCGGCGGCCTGCGCTACCGATCCCGTCCGCGCCAAAGCCTCGAACACCTCAAGGCCCCGCAGGGTCAGCCCTTTCATCACCATCGCACATCCCTTTCGCTGCAACTTTTCTGAGGCGCAGCGTGGATCAGGTCAAGGATTTGCGGTGCGTTAGCTGCAGATCGCCTGCGCCATCTGGCCGAAGTTTTGATACCGATCCCACAGCGCATCATCACGCGCCGTGCGCGACATTTTCAGCTCTTGCGCCTGATGGGGGTCTTCGAACCACTTCGAGACGGTCTTCTGGTCACTGCGCGTCAGTGCCTGATCTGCCACGCGCTGAATGCAGCTGCACCGATCACGTGTGGCCGCCGCCCGATCCGACGCCAGGCAGGCGCGCTTGATCTGCGCGGCCTCAACCTGCGGAGCGATGGCCGTCATCGTTGCGGCACAGAAAGCGATTAAGAGGAACTGTTTCATGCTCATGCCTCGTTTTTGCCTGCCCTGAGGGATCTTGTGCCCCTCTCAGTCTGAGCGGGAGTATGAATCAAAGTGGTTAACGGATCAATCGTACGTTGCAAAAAAGTGATTGCACGAGTCGGAAACGCCTAGCCCGCAGGGCGGGCTTCAACTCGGCATTCATCTGAAAGAGTGTAACCCGCACCCATCGCGACATAGCTTGATTGCTGGACTATTGGCTATACGGTTGTTCCAACACTCAAGTTTATGAACGCGGAAGTTTTAATGAAACTAAAAACAACAGGACTATTCTTAATCGCGACTTTGATGTTTGTGTTCGGCATGGCAGAGCAAAGCACTGCTCAAGATCGATCAGACGACCTGGATAGACCTGTCAGAGTGCTCATTTCAGGCATCTCCGGTCAACTCGCCACTGAAGTAACCGGCGGGGATTTCAATCAGAAGATCGACTTCAACTATCCTTCAAAACAACTTTCTGATTTTGACCTTATGGTAATTTTTACCGACCATTTTTTTGAGGCTCTCGATGAAGAAATCGTAAGGGCGCTCGGATTTGTCGAAAGCGACTTTCAAAGTAATGATGAAGACAATTTTCTAACCGTATTGACGGCGGAGTTTGAGGGGGATGAAACACCATTCCCAATCCTCGTGATTAACCGGCGCCACTTCTATGCTCGGGATCGAACTTGCCATGTTCCTTTGCTTAGGGACCTAATTTTGAAAGCTGATTGGCGTGGCGTTCTTGATCGAGAGCGGGACTATAAGCTGGCTTCAGATTGCGGGAATTCATCGTAGGCTCAAGCAATTGTCAAACGGCTTGCCGAGGTGAACAAGTCGAAGGACGTTGTATAGTATCGTCGGCGCACTCAATCCACCTTGACCAACCCACGATTCCTCTACATATCCCCAACCCATGACAGACCTCGCTCATATCCGCAATTTCTCCATCGTCGCGCATATCGACCATGGCAAATCCACCCTTGCTGACCGGCTCATCCAAGAGACCGGAACGGTCAAGGATCGCGACATGAAGGAACAGCTGCTCGACAGCATGGATATCGAGCGCGAGCGTGGCATCACCATCAAGGCCAACACGGTCCGCATCGACTATACGGCGGATGATGGTGAGCATTACGTTCTGAACCTGATCGACACGCCCGGTCACGTGGACTTTGCTTATGAGGTCAGCCGGTCCATGCGCGCGGTCGAAGGCTCTTTGCTGGTTGTGGACTCGACTCAAGGAGTCGAGGCGCAGACTTTGGCGAATGTGTACCAAGCCATCGATGCCGATCATGAGATCGTTCCGGTGCTAAACAAGATCGACCTGCCGGCCTCCGACTGTGACCGTGTGGCCGAACAGATCGAGGATGTGATCGGCATCGACGCGACTGATGCCATTCAGGTCAGCGCCAAGACGGGGCAGGGCATCCACGAAACGCTGGAAGCCATTGTGAAACAGCTGCCCGCACCGCAGGGCAATCTGGATGCGCCGCTCAAGGCGATGCTGGTGGATTCGTGGTACGACGCGTATCTCGGCGTGATCGTTCTAGTCCGCATCATGGACGGCACGTTGAAAAAGGGGATGCGGCTCAAGTTCATGTCGAACAACACGCTGCACCATGTCGACCGCGTCGGCGTTTTCCGTCCCGAGATGGAGATGGTCGACAGCCTCGGCCCCGGTGAGATCGGTTTTCTGACCGCATCCATCAAACAGGTCCGCGACACCCGAGTGGGTGACACGATCACCAATGATCGTAACGGGACTGAGGACGCGCTGGACGGCTTCAAACCCGCGCAGCCGGTGGTGTTCTGTGGCCTGTTTCCTGTGGACTCGGCCGAATTCGAAGACCTGCGGGATGCGATCGACAAGCTGGCGCTGAACGACGCCAGCTTCAGCTTTGAAATGGAAACCTCGGCCGCGCTGGGCTTTGGCTTCCGCTGCGGCTTCCTGGGGCTTCTGCACCTTGAGGTCATCCGCGACCGCATCGAACGCGAATATGATATCGAGCTCATCACCACCGCGCCGTCGGTGATCTATCACGTCTACATGAAAGACGGTGAGATGATCGAGCTGCACAACCCCGCCGACATGCCCGACCCGTCCAAGGTCGACCATATCGAGGAACCGCGTATCAAGGCGACTATTCTGGTGCCCGACGAGTATCTGGGTGACGTACTGAAACTCTGCCAAGATCGCCGCGGCATCCAACTGGACCTGACCTATGCCGGTAGCCGCGCCATGGTCGTCTATGACCTGCCGCTGAACGAGGTCGTCTTCGACTTCTACGACCGCCTGAAATCAGTGACCAAAGGCTATGCCTCGTTCGACTACCAGATGACCGGCTATACCGAGGACAATCTGGTCAAGATGTCGGTGCTGGTGAATGACGAACCGGTCGACGCGCTGTCGACCATGGTTCACCGCGACCGGGCCGAGATGCGGGGCCGGGCGATGTGCGAAAAGCTCAAGGACCTGATCCCGCGCCACATGTTCAAAATCCCGATTCAGGCTGCCATCGGAGGCAAGGTCATCGCGCGCGAGACCCTGAGCGCCCTGCGCAAGGACGTGACCGCGAAGTGTTACGGAGGCGACGCCACGCGGAAACGTAAACTGCTGGACAAGCAGAAGGCGGGTAAGAAGAAGATGCGTCAGTTCGGGAAGGTCGATATCCCGCAGGAGGCGTTTATTTCCGCACTTAAAATGGATTCTTAATCCATTTTAAGTGCGAGTGCGCGAAAGCGTTTGGCGCAGCCAACTGCGTGCCCACGCGGCGGGGCCATTGTGCCGCGATTTTTCTTTCCGCAACTTGCAATTCCTCATGCAAAGAGTGTGCTTGAGTGAAAGTGCAGACTGTGATAAACTATTGAAATACAAATATTTTAGGCGTTTCCAATGAGTGATTATGATCGGCACTTTAAGCTAACCGAAACACGCGACCATGAAATTGTAGTGTTCGAAGAACAGTGCAGATCTCTCCGTAGAGAAATCCTTGATCGGCAACAGAGACGCTTCTTTATTGTTGCTGGCGCTGCGTTAGGAATACCTAGCGTTTCAGGTTTGAAAATTGCCGGTGTAATGGAAGGTACATTTTTGTACATCGTTCCACTTGTTGTTGTTGCAATGTCATTTCTGTTTGTCATTGAAGTTAATGGCATCGCGAGAGCCGGACGTTTCATTGAATTGCGTATTGAAAACCGGTTTAAGAACGTAGCGGGCTGGGAGCACTACCTGAAGGACCTAAAAGCCGCAAACGAGCTGACGCCTTCGGTCGTGAAGGTCGCAAACTCAAGCTTTCTGATCTTGATGGCCGTGTATTTTGTATTCTCGTCTCTAGTTTCCGCTTCCAGACTTTGGTTTCGAGAAGTTGGTGATGAAGGACGCTTTTTCGAGGCAGCTCAGACCAGTGGCGCATTTTGGTCGGTGACATATTCGGTATTCATGTTAGCAGTGTTTGTTGCCTGGATACACGAGATGTGGCCACACTTGAAGTTTTCGGCGGAAACTCAAAAGTAACCTCTTCAATCTCTCGAACTCTAACCACTTTACCGCCGGCCGCGCCGACCTGCCCCCATGGGGCGGAGCGTTTGCGCCCCGTGGCTCCGCCCGTTCGCGGCTGAATTCGTCCACTGGACGAATTCCAAGACGCCGCTCACCCCCTCGGGCCGGCGCTGCCCTCAGTTCTGATGACCTACCAACTGTGACCAACCTCACAGCCCATAGTCCTCCCACCTGCTATACTTGACCCTACGGCAACCTCGGCGGGAGGCCCCTATGTCCACATCCATGATCCCACTCATCGCCCTCGGATCGGCAGGTCTTTATTCTGTGGCCATGATCTCGATGAAGTTCTGGTGGAAACTCCCCGGTGTTGGCCTGACCCTTCTGATCGTCGCCACGCTGCTGGCCGCCGCAACTCTGGAACTCGCCGCGCTGCGCAATGAACGGTTGGGCATCATCTATACCGGCATTCTGGGGGCTGAGGTCGTGTTGATCGCCATCGCCTCATATTTCCTGTTTGGCGAGAACTTTTCTTATCGCGAGGGGGTCGGCATCGCGCTGGTCATTGTTGGGACAGCTCTGGCCTGGGCCTGATGCCCCATTCTAAGCTCCCGGTGAACCAATCATGAAGTTTCCCTTAGGTAAGTTGTAACCTGTGAGCGCCCTCCCAATCTGTTGACCAGACGAAAAGGAGAGAGCCCATGACCAGATACATGACTGTCGGAGCAGCCGCTTTGGCCACGACCCTCACCCTTGGAACGGCCGCTCTGGCCGATACCACGCCCGAC
Organism: Ruegeria sp. HKCCD7296; assembly: GCF_013110775.1. Taxonomy (NCBI): domain Bacteria; kingdom Pseudomonadati; phylum Pseudomonadota; class Alphaproteobacteria; order Rhodobacterales; family Roseobacteraceae; genus Ruegeria; species Ruegeria sp. HKCCD7296. Next base: position 51,505 of record NZ_WVRF01000007.1, on the reverse strand, counting down.
CTGCGCGGCACGTGGCTGGGGTCTTACACGACCGTTCAACCCAGCCACTACTACAAGGGCGATCAACCCCGGTTTAATCAGGCCGAATGGATGCTCGACGTCCAGATGCAGGAAGACAATGTCTTCTGGGGGCCCAGCAAGTGGCGCCGTGATGGCGATACAGAATGGAATGAGTACGAGGCCACCGGCACCATAAGTCTCGATGGCTCGGGGTCTATTGGCATCGTTGAAACCTCACCGCTGGTGATCGGAGCCAATGCGCTGATCGATGCGCGGTATGAGGATGGCAAGATCTATGCGGATTTCCGTAGCCTGCGGAATGGAACGACCTACAGCACCGTTCTGGAACGTCAGGTGAAATGAAGCGGTTCCGGCCCGGCCGGACAGTAGGGGGTATGGACCGCCGCCCGATTGTCTGCGCGGCGGAGGTGTAGGTTAGCCAGCCGGGCCGGGCCGCTTCTCAGTAAAGCAACCATTGTCTCCACCAGGGGAGGTGGGCCGGGTGGCGCGCATTGCCCGCGACAGGGTTCGGTTGGTTTTGGGTCAGAATGCGGTGTTCCTCGACCCACGGGCATCTGGACCTCGCGGACCTTCAGCGCGGCGTTGCGTGCGGTGACTTACGCGCCATCCGGTCCCAGTTCATGCGATAGTCTGTTTCTCTCGAGTCTGAGTGCGCGATTCGATAGTTTGAGGCGCTGAGAACTTGTCAAACCCGGTGTTTTTCGGCCTACAGAGTGCATGTTGGCGTTCGCGCTTGCAGCATTGCGCGGAAAAAGGGCGGTTTCTACCCGTATTGACAAATGCTCCATCAACTGTGCGCAGTGCCGTGCTTTCTCGGATTATCCACAGAAGTGTCCCTGCGGATATCAACATTTTATCCCCGTCAATTTTTCATGCTGCAGTGCTATTTTCTTGTCCGAAGCCGGCCGGAATGCCAAAGTCCTGACACCGCCCAGGATCCTCGGAGCCAAAGGCGGTACGCAAAGGGCCGGAGGGTTGGAGTGATTGAGAGGGTCTTGGGATTTTCTCTGAACTTCAAAGACTTACCGTTGAGGTCAGGTGATAGCGGGCAGCCCGCCCACGTCAGTTGATCATCCTCTTGGTTTACCGATGCATGCTGTGTTTCCCTATGGATTCTCAGCAATCGCCAAAGTCCCTGGTGGGGCTGAGGCAAAAGGATCGGAACGTCCCTCGGGGCGCGCCGACCCGGTAAGGCGTCAGGCGTATCCGAAAGGGTACATGCAAAGACCGCGTCTGCGCACCTGACGCCTTTTCCTTTGCCGGATCACGGTTTCATACAGGCTACCACTCACCCCTCTGCTGAACGGGAACGGGGCTCTTTTGCGCGAACAAAAGAGCCCCGGTATTTGGCTTGTGATCAAGTCGTAGGGCCAAGCGTCCAAGCGCGGATGCTTGGTAGTGACACAGGAGCCCGTCTTTCTTGAAATGCCGATGCTTGGTGATCAGGGTCAGAAACGCTTACAGGTTTTCCTGCACGTCTGTTGCAGCGTTCTGGATGGCATCCCCGGCTTTTTCGATGTCTTTGCCAGCGCCTTTTGCAGTTTCGCAGGCGGTCAGGGCAAACAGGCTCAGGCCAATCAGAAATACACGGATCATAGTCGTCTCCTTGGTGCTCGATAAATTTTCGGTAGCAGCTTTCTACTGACCAGACCAGTAGTTAGGAGGCGTCTCTGTCGCAGAATAGCTCGTAGACAACTTCAAGAATCCGACGTGGACGATCGTCTGCCAAACGATAGTAGATTGCTTTGCCTTCCCGCCGAGGTACGACCAATCCTTCAAGGCGCAAACGCGACAACTGCTGGGATACGGCGGCTTGCCGCGCGGACAAAAGCCCTTCCAGTTCTGTGACGGACTTCTCACCAGATACCAGATGGCACAAAATCATCAGGCGTCCTTCGTGACTAATTGCCTTTAGAAAATTAGATGCAAGCGCGGCGTTTTCTACCATGCGATACATGTCTTCTTGGGGCATGTCCTGGGACAACTGTGGAAGTGCCATCGTTCTAGTTCCTTGCTAACCCCGTCAATGGGTAACGTTATCATATTACGGCGCAACTACGCCGTTCACTCACCTACATGTTTCGTGCATTTTGTTCCATATGTATAAATCAAAATACCGTGATGAGTGAAAGGGGAACCCTCGCCGCTTTTCCCCGTATACTAAGGCTGTGTGGTTTAGGCGGTGGCTCAAAAGTATTCCGGATCGCGAACAACGGGTCGAGCTGTGCGGAATTGGTGTCATCCTACATTCCTTCATCGTTCTCGCTTGCCCCCCCTTGCAGCCCCCTCGAGCCAACACTAAGACTTGGGTAATACTTGTTGGGGTAGTGTCCCGATCCATAGCAAAGCAGGCAGGTTCCGAATGTTCGATCCCGTAGATACCTACATGAATACGCTCGTTCCCATGGTCGTCGAGCAGACCAGCCGGGGCGAACGCGCTTACGATATTTTCTCACGTCTGCTGAAAGAGCGGATCATCTTCATCAACGGCCCGATTCATGATGGAATGAGCCATTTGGTCGTCGCGCAGCTGTTGCACCTTGAGGCCGAGAATCCGAACAAGGAAATCTCGATCTACATCAACTCGCCTGGTGGTGTAGTAACAAGCGGTTTGTCTATTTACGATACAATGCAGTACATCAAGCCGAAATGTTCCACATTGGTGATCGGTCAGGCGGCGTCGATGGGGTCGGTTTTGTTGGCTGGTGGCGAGAAGGGAATGCGTTTCTCCTTGCCCAACAGCCGTATCATGGTTCACCAACCCAGCGGTGGCTACCAAGGCCAAGCCAGCGACATCATGATTCACGCAGCCGAGACGCAAAAGCTGAAGGATCGCCTGTATGACATTTACGTGCGTCATACCGGGCAGACCAAAAAGGCGGTTGAAAAAGCGCTGGACCGTGACAATTTCATGAGCCCGGAAGAGGCGAAAGACTGGGGCCACATCGACGAAATCGTCGAAAACCGTGCAAAAATGGACACAGATGAGGCCTGAGACCGACACTCTGCGCCTTGGGCGCGGGGTTCATTTTGAGATTGTAGCCGCCAGAGTGCTGGCCTAAGCTGCACAAACAGGCGTAAGCGCATCCCTGACGGGGTGCAGGGACGAGGCCCGAAAGGTAGATCATGGCGACGAATTCAGGCGGCGACGGTAAGAACACGCTCTACTGCAGTTTCTGCGGGAAAAGCCAGCACGAGGTGCGAAAACTGATCGCAGGCCCGACCGTATTCATCTGTGATGAATGTGTCGAGCTGTGCATGGACATCATCCGCGAAGAGACCAAGGCCAGCGGGCTGAAGTCGTCTGATGGCGTTCCAACGCCAAAGGATATTTGCGAGGTTCTCGACGATTACGTGATCGGTCAGGCCACAGCCAAGCGTGTTTTGTCGGTGGCGGTTCACAACCACTACAAACGTTTGAATCATGCTCAGAAAGCTGGCAGCGATATTGAACTGGCGAAGTCGAATATTTTGCTGATCGGTCCCACCGGTTGCGGCAAGACTCTGCTGGCTCAAACACTGGCCCGCATCCTGGATGTTCCGTTCACCATGGCTGACGCAACGACGTTGACCGAAGCTGGCTATGTGGGCGAAGATGTCGAAAACATCATCCTCAAGCTCCTTCAAGCCAGTGAGTACAACGTTGAGCGCGCGCAGCGCGGCATCGTCTATATTGACGAGGTCGACAAGATCACGCGCAAGTCCGAAAACCCATCGATCACGCGCGACGTGTCGGGCGAGGGCGTGCAGCAAGCGCTGCTGAAGCTGATGGAAGGCACCGTGGCCAGCGTTCCGCCGCAAGGAGGGCGCAAGCATCCTCAGCAGGAATTCCTGCAAGTGGATACCACCAATATCCTGTTCATCTGCGGCGGCGCGTTTGCGGGTCTGGATAAGATCATCGCGCAGCGTGGCAAAGGCTCGGCCATGGGTTTCGGAGCCGATGTGCGCGACAATGATGATCGTGGCGTTGGCGAGATTTTCAAGGATTTGGAGCCCGAGGATCTGCTTAAATTTGGTCTGATCCCAGAATTTGTTGGGCGTTTGCCAGTTCTGGCAACGCTGGAGGATCTCGACGAAGATGCTCTGGTCACCATTTTGACAAAACCCAAGAACGCTTTGGTCAAGCAGTATCAGCGCCTGTTCGAGTTGGAAGATGTCGAACTCGACTTTACCGATGACGCATTGAAAGCGATTGCCAAGAAGGCCATCGAGCGCAAAACCGGTGCACGGGGACTGCGGTCGATCCTAGAAGACATCCTGCTGGATACCATGTTCGAACTGCCTGGCATGAAGAATGTCAGCGAAGTTGTGGTGAACGAAGAGGCCGTCGCGTCCGAGTCTCAACCTTTGTTCATCTATGCGGATGCGGCTCCTGAATCAGCTTCTGCTGGGTAAGCTGCCCTGTCGCGGCTATTGTTTTTGACAATGCGGTTGGGGGCTTTGCCCCCGCCGCAGTTGATTTTCTCGGAAAAAAGTCAGGCCAAATGAACGCAGGGGTTCTGCGATGGGCATGGCGGTTTGCGGATTGCCAACAACAAAGAGGGAGCGATATGGCGATCCAGCGGATCTCATCAGGCGGCGAATTTGAGGAAAAAGTTGGTTACTGCCGCGCGGTCGTTGCCGGCGGGTGGGTTCACGTGGCCGGCACAGTTGGGCAAGGTGAAGATATTGTTGCGCAGTGCCGTTCCGCGCTGGCGACCATCGAAACTGCTCTGCAAAATGCCGGGGCAAGTTTTAAAGATGTTGTGCGGGTGACATACATGTTGCCGGATCGTACAGAGTTTGAGCCGTGTTGGCCCATTCTGGCTGAAACCTTCGGCGCAAATCCTCCGGCTGCGACTATGATTGAGTGTGGGCTGATCGACCCAAAATACAGGATCGAAATTGAAGTGACCGCGTTTCTGCCGGAGTGACGCAGGCGACCCCAGTGGCACTGGACCTTGGCGAGCCTTTGGTCCATACCTTTCCTCGACCGAAATGCCGGAGGCACCCGATGGGAATCCTGAACAGTCTTTTGCGAGCCGTGACCTGGTGGAACGGGTCCACTCTGAACACGCAGATCTATACGTCGCGTAAGGGCGTCAAAGTTGGCGAAGACAATGAAGGCAATGTGTTTTATCGAACGGCGGATGACAGCAAGCGCTGGGTGATATTCAACGGCGAGGCTGAAGCCAGTCGAGTTGACCCGGAATGGCACGGCTGGTTGCACCGCACCTGGGACGAACCTCCGACGGACAAACCTTTACCGCATAAATCCTGGGAAAAACCACATCAGGAAAACCTGACGGGTACTGCGCTGGCTTATACGCCGGCCGGATCGCTGCGTCGGGCTGAACCGGTTGAGCGCAAAGATTATGAGGCCTGGAGCCCGGAATAAGCGAGGCAAAGATGTCGAGCCATAATTGGACCGAAGTTGTTGTCGGTGGCGTCGTGTTGGCCGGTGCGCTGGCATTTGGTGTTTACGCCAGCCAATCGACGGGCCTGTCGAAGGGCGCGGCCGGATATGAACTTGGCGCGTCTTTCAGATCGTTGGAAGGGGTCGGTGTCGGGACGGATGTTCGTCTTGCAGGTGTCAAGATTGGAACCGTGACCGGCGTGACGCTGAACGCGGATACTTATCGCGCAGACACGACCTTCACCATTGCCGATGGCGTCCTGGTGCCGGATGACAGCGCCATTGTGATCTCGTCCGAGGGGCTGCTGGGCGGTAATTTCGTCGAGGTAATGCCCGGCGGGTCACCATTCTATTTCGAACCCGGAGACGAGATTGAGGATACGCAAGGCGCGGTCAGTCTGATCTCTCTGCTGGTCAAGTTTGTGGCCGGAGATGGCAGCGAATGATCCGCGCTGCTTTAATTGCCCTTCTTATGGTCGGGACCAGTGCTGTTGCTCAACAAAAGGTTCAGTCCGGTCCGGGGGCCATGCTGCGCGGGCTTGACAAAGTCAGCGGTCAAACCGTTGATGTTGAAATGCAAAGCGGTGAGACCGAAGCTGTTTTTGGCTTGGACGTTGCCCTGGGGGATTGCCGCTATCCGGTTGACAACCCGACGGGTGACGCGTTTGCCTATTTGACGATTTGGGAAACGGGGAAAGCTGATCAGTTGTTTGACGGCTGGATGATTGCAACATCCCCAGCCCTGAACGCGCTGGATCATGCGCGTTATGATGTCTGGGTGATCCGCTGTATTACACCTGCTGCGGACTGATCTATTGATGCTGTGAAATCGGCGCTGAGATTCAGAGCCTCTTCCAGTTCCTTTTTGTAAGCGCTGCGTGGAATTTCGATGGCACCCAATGAGGCCAGGTGTGCGGTTAGAAACTGCGTATCGAACAGGTGGAATCCGGTTTGTCGCAGGCGGTCCACAAGATAGGCAAGGGCGATTTTCGACGCATCCGTGCGGCGTGAGAACATGCTTTCCCCAAAGAATGCAGCCCCCAAGGTTACACCATAGACACCGCCCACAAGTGCGGCTCCGTCCCAGACTTCAAGAGAATGGGCATAGCCTGTTTGGTGCAATTGGCGGTACAGATCGTGCAGCTCTGCGTTGATCCAGGTGTCGGCTCTGTCGGCACAGCCATCCACGACGCCTGAAAAGTCCTGATTGATCGTGATATCGAACCCGCAATTGCGGATGCGGCGTGAAAGACTACGCGAGACGTGGAACCCGTCCAACGGAAAGACGCCGCGAAACTTTGGATCGACCCAGAACAACTCGGGATCATCGCGATGTTCGGCCATCGGGAAAATGCCGATGGAGTACCCGTGCAGCAAAAGTTCAGCGGATAGGCTCATTTTGGGTAAGAGGGAACCGGAAGGCGTGCGCCCTCCGGTTCTTGGAGGTTACTATTCCATATTCTCCGCAAGCCAGCGCTCCAGCCAGTGGATGTTGTAATCGCCGCTGTGCAGGTCGGGTTCCTGCAGCAAGGCATGGAACAGAGGGACTGTGGTATCGATGCCGTCCACGATCAACTCTCCCAATGCGCGTTCCAGACGGGCCAGAGCTTCGGCCCGGTCGCGGCCCTGAACGATCAGCTTGGCGATCAGCGAGTCATAGTAGGGTGGGATCGAGTAGCCGTCATAGAGAGCTGAATCCATCCGCACGCCCAGACCGCCCGGCGCGTGATAGGCCGTAATCTTGCCGGGGCAGGGCGAGAAGTTGGGCAGCTTTTCCGCGTTGATCCGAACCTCAATGGCGTGGCCGTTGATTTCCAGATCCTCTTGCCCAAATGACATCGGTTCGCCTGCGGCCACACGGATTTGCTCGCGCACCAGATCGACGCCAAAGATGCCTTCGGTCACAGGATGTTCCACCTGAAGGCGGGTGTTCATTTCGATGAAATAGAACTCGCCGTTTTCATAGAGGAACTCGATTGTGCCCGCGCCGATATAGTTGATCTTGGCCACGGCATCTGCACAGATCTTGCCGATCCTGGCGCGCTCTTCGGGGGTGATGCAGGGGCCGGGGGCCTCTTCAAACACTTTTTGGTGGCGGCGCTGCAACGAGCAGTCGCGTTCGCCCAGATGCACGGCTTTGCCCTTGCCGTCGCCGAAGACCTGAATTTCGATATGGCGGGGAGTGGTCAGGTATTTCTCGATATAGACCTCGTCGTTGCCAAAGGCGGCCTTGCCCTCAGCGCGCGCGGTCATAAAGGCGCTTTCCATCTCATCAGCGTTCATCGCGACCTTCATGCCACGACCGCCGCCACCAGCGGTAGCCTTGATGATGACGGGATAGCCGAATTCCTCACCGATACGCTTGGCATCTTCCAGCGTGGGAACGCCACCGTCCGAGCCGGGCACGCAGGGCACACCCAGCGCCTTCATCGTGTCCTTGGCGGTGATCTTGTCGCCCATCACGCGGATATGTTCCGCGGTGGGGCCGATAAAGGTGATGCCGTGATCTTCGACGATCTGCACGAACTCGGCATTCTCTGACAGGAAGCCATAGCCCGGGTGGATCGCTTGCGCACCTGTAATCTCACAAGCCGAGATGATCGCCGGTACGGACAGATAGCTTTGCGGTGAAGGCGGGGGGCCAATGCAGACCGATTCGTCTGCCATGCGCACATGCATCGCGTCGCTGTCAGCGGTGGAATGGACGGCGACCGTCTTAATCCCCATCTCGCGGGCGGCGCGGATGACGCGCAGGGCGATCTCGCCTCGGTTGGCAATCAGGATCTTGTCGAACATGGGCCCGCCTTACTCGATGATGACCAGAGGGGTGCCGAATTCCACTGCGTCGCCATCGCCAACCAGAATGCGTTTTATCGAGCCCGATTTGGGGGCGTGGATGTGGTTCATGGTTTTCATCGCTTCGACGATCAGCAGTGTGTCGCCTTCAGAAACAGAAGCACCGACGCTAATGAATGCAGGCGCGCCGGGTTCGGGCTGCATATAGACCGTTCCAACCATAGGCGAGGTGACAGCGCCAGGGTGATTGGCCGGGTCTTCTTGCGCTGCGGGGGTTTCGGTTGCGACAGGGGCAGCCGCAGGGGCGACGGCTGGTGCGGGGGCCGCGGCGGGTACTGCGACCTGAACCGGAGCGGCTGCGGCCTGTGTCATGCGGCTGACGCGCACGTTGAGGCTGTCTTCCTCGCCATATTCGCGTTTGACCTGCAGTTCCGTCAGGTCGTTTTCGCGCAGCAATTCAGCCAGAGCCTTGATGAATGCCACATCCGCTTCGTGTTTGGTATCTGTCATGAGTGTCCTCGACGGTTCCCCTTTGGCCCGTCTGTTTTTGCGGGCTCTAATCAAATTACGCAGCGTTATAGGCCAAGCAGCCGTGCATGAAAAGCGCCGACTCGCACCATCGCGAGCTGGTTTGCCGCTTAAATTAAGGGGCCGAATGGGTCACAATGGCATTCCCGACAGCTTTGCGACCAACTCAGAAAGTTTTCGAGCGCCGAACTTTTCAAGCAAGCGGGCACGATAGGCTTCGATTGTCCGATAACTCAGCCCCAGTTCCCCACCGATTTCCTTAGCCGACAAGCCGCGACACGACAGGATGGCCACCTCGCGTTCACGTACCGTCAACTCAACCAGAGGCCGTTCTTCCGAGATGTCGGAAAAGCTCCAGATACCGTGTCGGAACGGGTCATCAGGGGTGAGTGAGCGGCCCCGAGCGCGGCACCAGAACAGATCGCCATTGCGCCGCCGCATGACGCGTTCATCGGTGTAGTATCCGGTGTCGCGCATCACTTGCAGGCTGCGCTCTCCGATCCGCTCCCAATCGGCGACCGAGGGATAGAGGTGCAGCAAAGGCATATTGCGATAGTCAGCTTCCTCACCACCGAACGTGCGCGAGAACTGCAGATTGCAGCGCCGGATAATCCGGTTTTCCAGCTCTACAAGGCCGATGGGTGCGTATTCAAAGGCGGGGTCGCTCATGTGGGTATCGTGCCGGGAAACAGCACGGAAGAGAAGGGGTGAAGCAACTTCTTACATGATGATGACAAGTTGCGCTGTCGTGGAGTGTGTCTGGATTGTGTAAACTATGTAAATCGAAATAGAAAATTTTGACCTAACTAAATGAGAAATATAGTATGTTTCGAAAATAACTTGGGGTGCTTAGCTTGTCGCGGGTCAGGAGGCAACTAACATGCGTGACGCTTTGACTGGAAGCCGCATTCGCGAGCGGCGGCAGATTGCCGGGCTTAAGCAAGCAGAACTGGCCCGTTTGGCGGGGATTTCGGCCTCTTACCTGAACCTTATCGAGCACAATCGCCGTCGGATCGGGGGTAAGTTGCTGGTGGATATTGCTGCGGCCCTGTCGGTTGAACCATCGGTGTTGACGCGAGGGATAGAAGCCACGCTGGTGTCGGCCTTGCGCGAAGCGGCAGATGATGCGGTTGGCCAGAATGCAGAGTTGGACAGCTTGGAGGAGTTCGCAGGGCGCTTTACCGGCTGGGCAGGTGTTCTGGCGCAGATGCATCGCCGTGTCGTCTCGCTCGAACGAAATGTTGAGATCCTATCGGACCGGCTGACTCATGACCCTCATCTGGCGGCCTCGATGCACGAGGTTTTGTCGACCGCGGCAGCGATTCGATCTACGGCCGCGATTCTTGCGGATACTGAAGACATCGAGGCTGAATGGCGCGAACGGTTCCATAAAAACCTGCACCAGGATGCCGAGCGGTTGGCGGACAGCTCCAAGGCGTTGGTGACATTTCTGGATGAAAGCGACGCAGCCGTCGACCCGCGTGGCGTGCCGTTGGAGGAGGTCGAAGCGTTTTTCCAGGCCCGCGATTATAGTTTCACGGAACTGGAAGAGGGGGGCGCTACGGATGCCGTCGATCTGAGCAGCCTAAATACCACAGCAGCCCAAACCTTGGCACGCGAGATGTTGGAGATTTACAGGGCTGACGCCCGGGCAATGCCACTGGATGCTGTCGCCGCTCGTGTTCGGGGCGCCCAACCAGACCCCGTTGATTTGGCCCATCATTTTTCTGTCGACATGGCGACCGTGCTGCGGCGTTTGGCTTTTTTGCCAGAAAGTGTTGTTTCTGAACCGGCGGGGTTGGTGTTGTGCGATGCATCCGGCAGCATCTTGTTTCTAAAACCAACACCAGGATTTGCCATGCCCAGACATGGCGAGGCTTGTCCGCTTTGGCCTGTTTTCACGGCGCTGAACCGACCTTTGGTTCCGGTGCGTAAGCAAGTCGAGCAAACCGGGCGGGCTTCGGCTGAGTTCGAGTGCTTTGCCTATGCGTGGCCCCATGCGGTGCCGGGCTATGATCAGGATCCGGCTTATCGATCCGTCATGCTGGTACGGCCGGTTCAAGAGCAAGCCGGTGATGCACCGGTTACGCAAGTTGGGCCGAACTGCCGGGTCTGCCCCCGCAACGAATGCACCGCTCGCCGCGAACCGTCGATTTTGAGCGAAGGTTTTTGACACTTTCCTGACAGAACGCTTAATCTGATCCTAATCGGTTGCGGGACGGACGACCGGTTTTGGGGAGGAACAGAAAATATGAGCCGCAAGGTTCTGTTGATCGAGGACGAGCCGAACATTGCCGAAGCAATCCGGTTCCTGTTATCCCGCGAGGGGTGGCAGGTCGAGATTCATGGCGATGGCACCGATGCGCTTGAGGTTATCCAGGGGGCTCAGCCCGACTTGGTTATTCTGGATGTTATGTTGCCGGGTAAAAACGGCATGGATATTCTGCGCGATCTCAGAGAGATGGAAGAACTGGCAAGCCTTCCGGTCTTGATGCTGACGGCGCGCGGGCAGTCGCGCGACCGGGAAATGGCGGAAAATGCAGGCGTTAGCCGCTTTATGACCAAACCGTTTTCCAACGCCGAAGTGTTGACGGCTGTGCGTGATCTTCACGCGCAGGCGACGCAAATGTAATGTCAGACGAGAGCGACAAAGGTCAGCCATCCAGCCCCAGACCCTCGCTTTTTCTGGAACGTCAAAGCTATCGCCGTCGCAGACTGACGGATGCGGCCCGGTTTTTGCCGTTTCTTGGGGCGCTCTTGTTCGCACTGCCGCTTCTTTGGCCGGACCGGTCCAGCGGAGATGCGGCCGTACCGCTTTCTTCGGCAATTTTCTACATCTTCGTCTGCTGGGGCGCGCTGATCTTGATCAGCGTGATTTTCGGCTTTGCCGCGCGCCGTATGCGCACGCCCGAGGACCCTGAAACAGGGGCCGAGTGATGACCACCGTAAACGTTCTGATTCTGGTTTGTCTGGGCTATGTGGTCTTTCTGTTTGCCGTCGCCTTCGCTGCGGATCGCATGGCTGCTGCTGGGCGTGGGAAATGGTTGCGCTCGCCGCTGATCTACACCTTGTCGCTGTCGATCTATTGCACCGCCTGGACCTTCTATGGCGCCGTGGGCAACGCCGCGCGGTCAGGGTTGGAGTTTGTTACGATCTACCTTGGCCCGACACTGGTCATGGTCAGCTGGTGGTGGGGGCTGCGCAAACTGGTGCGTGTGGGGCGCAGTCAAAGAGTGACCTCAATCGCGGACCTGCTGTCGTCTCGCTATGGTAAATCAAACACGCTGGCGGTCTGCGTAACCATTCTGGCGGTATTGGGCGGAACGCCATATATCGCGCTACAGCTGCAATCGATTACCCTGTCTTTCTCGATCTTTGCCGAAGCTGACCCATCGGGCCTGTATCGCGAAGGGTCCAGTGTATTTTGGGTTGCGGCTGGCTTGGCCGTTTTTGCCATCCTCTTCGGAACGCGTAATCTGGACGTGAACGAACGCCACCACGGGGTTGTTACGGCCATCGCGGTGGAGGCTATCGTTAAGCTGTTTGCGCTGATTGCGGTCGGCGTTTTTGTCGTGTGGGGCATCGCTGGCGGTATCGGCCCGATGATGGAGCGGATCGACGCGTCGGAAATCGGGCAGTGGCATGTTGATGCCGGGCGGTGGACGACCTTTATATTCCTGTCGGCGGCGGCCTTTATCTGTTTGCCGCGCATGTTCCAGGTGATGGTGGTCGAAAATGATGATGAAAGCCACCTTAGAACCGCGGCCTGGGCTTTCCCCCTCTACTTGCTGTTAATGAGCTTGTTTGTAGTACCGATTGCCGTAGTGGGTCTGGACCTGCTGCCCGAAGGGGCTAACCCCGACCTGTTCGTCCTGACCGTACCGTTGTCGCAAGGCAATGACTGGCTGGCGATGCTGTCTTTCATTGGCGGATTTTCTTCCGCGACATCGATGGTGATCGTAACAGCCATGGCTTTGTCCACGATGGTGTCGAACCATGTTGTCATGCCCATCTGGTTGAACACACAAGAAGGTACTGGCTCGGTCTCTGGCGATGTGCGCAATATCGTTTTGATGGCCCGTCGTGTGTCCATCGCGGCTGTTATGGCGTTGGGCTTTTTCTACTACCGCTTGTCTGGTGGCGGCGCAGCGCTGGCTTCAATCGGATTGATCGCTTTTGCGGGGATCTCTCAAATTCTACCGGCTTTGGTCGGCGGTCTGTTTTGGCGCGGGGCAACGCGAACCGGAGCTCTGGTGGGGCTGACGGTCGGTTTTGTTTTGTGGATTTACACCTTGTTGTTGCCCGGCATGAGCGGCGCGTCGATGCCGGAGTCGGTGCTGCAGAACGGGTTGTTCGGCATAAGCTGGCTGCGCCCACAGGCCTTGTTCGGGATCGAGGGGATCGATCCAATGGTCCATTCCGTGATGTGGTCACTTTTGCTGAACACAATCGCGTTCTGTGTGGCCTCTTTGCTGAGTTTTCCCAGCCCGTTGGAACGGTTGCAGGGCGCGCAATTTGTCAATGTATTCGATCATTCGGTCGCACCCCGTGGCTGGTCCGGATCGGTCGCGCAAAGCGAAGATTTGATGATCATGACCCAGCGGATTCTAGGCACCGGGCCCGCGCAGGAGTTTTTCCAGGCCGAGGCCAAGAAACAAGGAGGTCGATCGCATCTGCCCGAGCCCACGCCAGCATTCCTGGGCCGCCTTGAACGCGAATTGAGCGGATCAGTTGGAACGGCCACGGCTCACGCGATGATTGGGCAGATCGTCGGCGGCTCGTCGGTTTCGGTCGAAGACCTTTTGGCTGTTGCGGATGAGTCGGCGCAGTTGCTGGAGTATTCCAGTCAGCTTGAGGTGAAGTCCTCTGAACTCAGCCGGACGGCACGGCAACTGCGCGAAGCAAATGCCAAACTCACGCAGGTGTCGGCGCAAAAGGACAACTTTCTGAGTCAGGTCAGTCATGAGTTACGGACGCCGATGACCTCGATCCGCGCGTTTTCTGAAATCATGCGCGATACCGAAGGGCTGAGCAGGGATGAGCAGACCCGATACGCGACGATCATCCAAGACGAAGCGCTGCGTTTGACCCGCTTGCTGGATGATCTGTTGGATCTGAGCGTGCTGGAAAACGGGCAAGTCAATCTCAACTTGGGTTATGATAGTCTGCGCTCGGTCCTGGATCGGGCCGTGTCCAGCGCATTGGCTGGTGCTGGCCGCAAGATAAGCGTGCGTCGCGCCCGTGCGGCCGAACGGATTGTCTTGCACACGGATCTGGACAGGTTGGGGCAGGTGTTCATTAACCTTATCTCAAACGCACAGAAATACTGTGACGCGGACGAGCCCGTTCTGACCATTTCCGCATATGATGTTGGCGGGCGCGTCATCATAGATTTCATCGACAATGGCAGTGGCATTCCGCCCGGCGCGCGCTCGATGGTGTTCGAGAAATTTGCCCGCGTCGGCGGCGACAAGGCCGGAGGGGCAGGTCTGGGCTTGGCAATTTGCCGCGAAATCATGCAGCGGTTGGGGGGCGAGATCAGCTATTTACCGGGGCAGGGCGGGGCGGCGTTCCGAGTCAGCCTGCCATTGGCGCACCGACAGGCCGCTCAGTGAAGCGGTCATAAAGAACTTCGTAACGTCCGACGGTGTAAACCTGTTGCCAATTGCTGAAACAATTGGTGATCAGGCGTTATGTCAGAACCCGTCAATGCCGCATTGGTGCGCAAACTGTCCGCTGGGCAAAAGGATTTGGACGACCGGCCGCGCTCGGTTCTGCGGGCGCTGCGCTTGGGGTTCGCGCGGGCCGCGGGGGATCGCCTGAACTTGCCGCTTGCAGTGATCGGGGCCAGACAAACCAGTCAGTCTGCTGAACATCTGGTTGAAGCGATTGGTCAAGACTGGTTGCTACTGGTGTTTGATGGGCCACAGGGACGTGCAGCCACGTGCTTGGACCCGCACTTGGTGTCCGCCATCGTTCAAACGCAAACCATCGGTGAGGTGATGTCGGGCACGCCAACACCACGGGCCTTTACAGATACCGACGCCGCCATGGTTGCGCCACTGGTCGAAGCGGCTTTGGCTCGATCTGCGGGTCTAATCGACCCGACGACAGAACAAGTTTGCCTTGAGGGGAACGAGTATTCGTCACGCGCTTCAGATTTGCGGGGCTTGTCTCTGGCCATGACAGAAGACGAGTATCGCATCTTCGACCTGACCGTCGATTTGGCCAACGGGGTACGGCAAGGGCAGATTTCGGTCATTTTACCCGAAGCACCGGTTGCGCCAGAAGTTGTGGAGGAAACCCCAAGCCCTGCAGGCCCCCGCATTGAACAGTCTTCGGGTATGGTAAGGGCGGATTTGAATGCGGCCTTGTGTCGGATGACGTTGCCATTGTCCGCGTTGTCTGGGATGCAGGTTGGTGATGTCCTGCCGTTACGCGGCGCGCGCTTGGATCTAACTGAGGTTCTGACGATTGAACGAACGCGAGCAGGTGTTGGTCGCTTGGGGCAGTGCGGTGGTCTAAGGGCCATTCGATTAAACGAGCATGCTGCTTTACCAGCGCTGAGCGGAGCAGAAGCCCAGGAGTTTATCGAAAGCCGGGGAGGGCTAAACCCTCAGGGCAGCCTGGACGCGCCAATTGACAGCGCCGCTGAAATCACGCCCCCGGTGCCCTTGGCCGAGACCGGCGGGATCCTTTCGGGGGATCTGGTCCTTGGCGAGTCTGAGCAGATGGTGGCGGAAATCTCGCAGCTGGCCGGTCTGAACGCATCAGAACCAGGGCTGGGTGAACAGTAATAACGCTTTAGGTCTAACCAGCCTTACTGCGAAGTTGCTCGAGAGCAGGGCGCAGACCGTCCAACTGGTATCCGGCGTTTGTGGTCGCGGTCAGGATGTCATCCGTGCTCATATGTTCGCATTGACCCAAAGCCCAAATCACTGAACATCGCGTGCCCGAAGCGCAATAGGCCAAGACCGGTCCGCTACAATTTTCCGCCATATCGCGCTGACGCTGCACATTCTCGGGCGTCATGGTCTGATGGGTCAACTCAAGCAATTCGTATTCCATGCCCGCAGCGCGCACTGCATCACCGATCGCGTCGGATCGCATTGTGGGTGGAACTTCGACGTTGGGTCGGTTGCAGATCACTTTGACAAAGCCGGCAGCAGCTATCGCTGGCACATCATCAACTGTGATCTGCGGTGAGACGGCATAGCGGGGGGTGATCGGTCGAATCTCCATGCCAATTCCTTAGGCTGCGTTTGCTGCTCTGTCCAGTTGCGCGCCAAAGGTCGGGGCCAGGAACATACCAACCACCATTGCGACCAGAAAAACCAGTCCTCCAAGCCCACCATAACTCAGCGAGGCCATGGCCGGTCCGGGGCAGAGCCCAACCAGCCCCCAACCCATGCCGAATAGGACTGAACCCACAACCAGTCTACGATCCACTTCGGGCTTCGCAGGAGGCGGAAATTCATTCCCGGTCAAAGGCTTGCGCCCGGTCGTCAGTCGCCATGCGACCAGCATTGGCAAAATGGCGCCCCCCATAACAAACGCCAAAGTCGGATCCCAGTTGCCGAATACGTCCAGCCATCCTTGAACTTTTGTCGTATCGGTCATGCCAGAAATCAACAATCCGGCACCAAATAGTGATCCAGCTGTTAGGGCAACAAGAAGGCGCATCAGATCAATCCCCAGATATGGCGTAGCAGAACAAGGGTCACGCCCCCGGCGAGAATGTAGAAGACGGTGGCCACAATGCCGCGGAGTGAGAACCGAGAGATGCCGCAGACCCCGTGACCAGATGTGCAGCCATTGGCGATACGTGTGCCGATGCCAACCAGCAAACCAGCTATGACAACAAGGCCCAAGTTGCTGGTGAGATGCGTTTGGGCCTCGGGCG
Source organism: Ruegeria sp. HKCCD7296 (assembly GCF_013110775.1). Taxonomy (NCBI): domain Bacteria; kingdom Pseudomonadati; phylum Pseudomonadota; class Alphaproteobacteria; order Rhodobacterales; family Roseobacteraceae; genus Ruegeria; species Ruegeria sp. HKCCD7296. The sequence continues at coordinate 34,862 of NZ_WVRF01000007.1, read as the reverse complement.
CGATCAGCGGTCGCAGCAGAAGAGGCATGCCGATCAGGCCTGCAACAAAGGCCAACTTCTCGGCCTTCGTATCGCGGGCGCTGCCGTCAACAAGGCCGCCCAGAATGCCGCTTGCGCCCATAACCCGGCCATTCCCAAGCAGGTAAACTGCGCCGCCCAGCCCAATCAGTAAACCGCCGCACAGGCCCCAGACCCATTCTATTTCCATAAGTTATATCCTTTTTTAACTCGCGTCAGAGCTTGTTGACCGGCAGTTTCAGAAAGACATCACCTTGCTCATCCGCCGGAGGCATCTGCCCTGCGCGCATATTCACCTGTAAGGAGGGCAAGATCAGGCGCGGCATCGCCAAGGTCGCATCACGTGCGTCGCGCATTTCCACAAATTCTTCGATACTACGCCCCTGTCCGATGTGCACGTTCAGCGCCTTTTGCTCACCTACCGTTGTTTCCCAAGCGTATTCTTCGCGGCCCGGCGCTTTGTAATCGTGGCCCACATAGATGCGCGTTTCATCAGGCAGGGCCAGAATTTTCTGGATCGACTCATACAAGGTTGCCGAAGAGCCGCCGGGGAAGTCGCAGCGCGCTGTACCAAAATCAGGCATGAACAGTGTGTCGCCCACAAAGGCGGCGTCGCCAATGACATAGGTTAGGCAGGCAGGTGTGTGACCCGGAGTGTGCAGCACGTTGCCGCGCATCTGGCCAATGTGGAAACTGTCACCTTCCGAGAACAACGCATCGAACTGACTGCCATCGCGTTGGAATTCGGTTCCTTCATTGAAGACCTTGCCGAACGTGTCCTGAACAGTAACGATCTGGGCACCAATCCCGATCTTGCCGCCAAGTTCCTGTTGCAGATAGGGGGCCGCAGACAGGTGATCGGCGTGAACGTGGCTTTCTAAAACCCATTCGACCTTGAGATCGCGACTGCGCACATAGTCGATGATTTGATCTGCAGATGTGGTCGCTGTTCGACCCGAGGCATGATCGAAATCCAAAACACTGTCGATGATGGCGCAGGCGCGCCCTTGTGGTTCGTGAACGACGTAGGACACCGTAAAGGTCTGATCGTCGAAAAACGCTTTCACTGCGGGCGTCATGAGGTCCTCCGTTTCCGTTGTGTATATCATATATGTAATTTGGAATGTGACACAACTGCCAATCTGAATTTGATGCCCGTCAAGGCAGGTTCGGTTAAATTGGCTTAAACTTTAACCTATCTGCGCCGAATTGCCGAAATTACGAATACGTCAGGCAAATTCCCGCACAAGTTCAGGTTAATATCTGTGGGTCGTATTCCCGTTACCTATATTTGGAATACTGGCAACACTTGGGAGGATGGTTATGACAGCAACTAATCTGTATTCCGAAGCAGAACAGCTTGAGCAGAAACTGGAAGGCGCGTGTCTGGACACGCGGTTGGCGCTTCAACCGAGTGTAAGCAAGGTTGTAGATCGTATGCGCCAGCAGGGGATGCATGTGCCATCTCGATTGCGGCGTCTCGATGCGGCGTTGTGTGAAGACGCTATGGAAGCGCAGTTCGACAACCTGCCGATCTGACAAGGGGGGTCATCCGAAGGAAATCCCTAGGATAACCATCATCAGTCCAATCACAGACAAGAACAAAGAGGCCAGGTTCCAGGGCAGAACGCCCTGAACCACCGCGCGCAACTCGTCATCCGACAAACCGGCCTTGCGCGCTTTCATTACGCGAAGAATACACCAGACCAGACCAAAGAGCCCGGCAAGGGAAAGGGCTGCACCGCCCCAGGTGATGAATTCGAACATGGTTCCCCACATCTCATCGTGAACTGACACCGCGCTTAACGGATCGAATCAGATCGTACAAGTGCGACCGGGGATTGGGTGCTTGCGACCCGGGCGGCAGCACTGTATCCGGCATCTTGCATCAGATTTTCAGCCTTTGGGAGAGACGCATATGGAAGATATCACCGAAGATCAGGCCGCCGCCAACTATCGCGTAACAGCAGGCGAGCTGCGCCAGTTCATCGAACGGTTTGAACGTCTGGATGCCGAGAAAAAGGACCTGGCCGAGCAACAGAAGGAAGTCATGGCCGAAGCCAAGGCGCGGGGCTACGACACCAAGGTCATGCGTAAGGTGATCGCGTTGCGAAAGCGGGACAAGGATGACATCGCTGAGGAAGAGGCGGTTTTGGAAATGTATAAAGAAGCGCTGGGCATGTGAGCCTTCCAAAAGGGCGGGGCAGCGCCACGCCCTTATTAATCGGGAAGAGGGATGTCTTGTAACTGGATTTCCCGACATATTTACAGCCGCATTTGCATCAAAGTGCATTGTTCTCATCCGGTTGTGATTGTAAGGGGAATGCAGGGCCCGACAAGGCCACGCCGTGCGGGCGTGATGGAATGGTAGACATATCAGACTTAAAATCTGAAGGGCGTATGCCCGTGTGGGTTCGAGTCCCACCGCCCGCACCAAAATTTTATCTAACACTCTGTAACAAATGAAAAAGAACCTTCCGCATCAATCCCCCAACTAGGCCCCGCAATCTGCGCCGGATATGCGGAAGGATCGGCAGAGGTCACAGCCTCGCGCCTGCACCGCCTTATGACGGCTTCGAGCCCACAACGGACGTCATTCAGGACCAAAACAGTTCGCCGTTTTTAGACGCCGATCACAGACTGCAGGTTGTCTTGGTGCACGCCCTCATAGGCATCGAAGTAGGTCAACGAGCCTTCTTCGAACCAGACTTTCGCAAATTCCCGAAGCGTAAGATTGCTCCATCCTGCCCCATCGCGGCACTGCAAGAGCTTTGCAACATATTGCCTCGTAGCCGTTATGAATGAGCGATCATATCCACCTCCTGCGATCCGATCGGGGTCACCATGGCAGGGCAGGATGGCCGAAATATCCCAGGTGGAAAGCCGGTCAAGTTCGGCCAGGTGAATATCAAGGCGATCTGGTTCGGCGACATAGGTCACGCTATCTTCCAGTGCATCACCCGGCAGCAAGATCCTGGACTTTGGAAGGTAGAGCGCGACACCGTCATGACTGTGAATATCCAAAGGACGTAGTTCAATGTCGGTCGTCCCAACACTCAACGCCATTTCACCGTCAAACACAGTTGTGGGCATCACTACCGGCTTGATCGGCGGATCGCTCTTCGAATAACTTTCCTCTTTTTCTACCAGCGCCTTTGCCGTTTTGTTGCCCGCAATGATTTCGCAATCAGCAAACACCTCGGTTCCTGCGATATGATCCTTGTGATGATGGCTAAGCACAACCCGACTTGACGTCACCCCACGACGTTGCAGCTCGCTTCGTATCCAACGAGCGTGATCAAGCGAGATGTGCGTGTCATAGACCACAGCGTCAGTGCCATTGAGGATGGCATAGCTGGCGACCCCGAGTGTATATGCCGCGTCGTCCATCCAATTCCACGACGGAGAATGAAGTCGGGCCCCTGCAACCCGACCGTCATAAAACGCCATAATATTGGGGGCTGGCTCCAATACTCGCAAAGTTGCAGTTGAGGTCATCAGCCCGGATTTCTGGCTGTGAAGAAATTCAGATTTGCCGGGATGCGGATGCCTCCGTTGACTTCGAAGCAGCGAAAATTGGCGATTACATAATCGGTTATCGCCTCGATATCTTCCTCGCTCCCGGAGTACTTCTTGAGTATCCTCGCTGCCGGGCCGATATTCGAAGCCAAAGCCGCAACACGCTCCAAGGGCCCGGGATGAGTTAGGTTTACCCTGATCGTTTCGCCGTTCACGTCTTTGAAACCAGCCTCTTCTAGAATTCCAGCGACATGGCCAGCGTTCTGAAAGCCCAGCGGTCCAGGGGCGTTGGGGTCTGAGCTTTCTAAAGGTCCCAGCCTGTCAACCGCACCGTCTTTGGGCACGTCAAACCAAGGATTTCCCTTGGCCGGTGCCCATGCAGCAAGAGCCATTCGGCCCGATGGCTTGATCTGGCCCCGAATATTGACGAAGGCAGCAACGGGATCGGCAAAGAACATTGATCCGAAGCGAGAGATCACCAAATCAAACGGCGCGTCAGGAAACTGGTCGGTTTGCGCATCCGCTAACAGATACTGTGCTTCAACCGTTGCTTCTTTTGCACGCTGGCGGGCCTGTTCGATCAAGGGTGCAGAAATGTCGACTGCGCATATTGTTCCGCCTGGTGCGACAAGCGAAGAAAACGTCCTGCTCGTAGCTCCAGTACCGCAACCTATGTCCAAGACGCGCTCGCCTGGCGAAGGCTTCGACCGCTCAACCAGCGCTTTGTCGACCGCGCCAAATACCACATCAAGTTCGCTTTCGAAATCTATCCACTTAAGTCCGCTCTTCGAACTCCAGTAGTCAGCCTGTGCTTGGTTATCTTGCATATGAGCATTGTGAAGGCGTTTGGCGGAAAAAAGCAAATGTCGGGTTTTTCCGCTAAGTAGAGGTTTAAGCAAGTTGACCGCATTTAGCCCAATGCAGACGCGCGATTTTGGACAGAAGCAATTTTCTTGTACAATAGATTTCATCAGCAAATCGGAGAAAACCGTGCGCCTAAGGTTGTTGCCGGTATTGAGTTTTGTATTTGCGTCGATTTGGTGCGGCGCAGCTTCAGCTGGTTCGTCCGGAGAGCGAAAGTTCTATTATCCAAACGCAGAGCCGCTCGGTGAAGCGGAGATGCGAGTTATCTCGCTGGGAACCGGAACACCTAATTTTCGACACTCTCAAGCGTCAGCGTCGTGGTTGGTTGAACTTGGCAATGGCGACAAGTTCCTCTTCGATGTCGGAACTGGTTCGTTAGCAAATTTGGCCGCGTTGGAAATCCCATACACTTATCTGGACAAAGTGTTCATTAGCCACCTGCACGTAGATCATATTGGAGACCTCGATGCACTTTTTGTGGGTGGCTGGGTGTCAAACCGAACGGTTCCCCTGCAGGTATGGGGACCAAGTGGCTTAAAGCCAGAATACGGGACCGCTGCGGCCATGGATGGCCTCCTCAAAATGTTGGGCTGGGACTTGGCAGGGCGGCGCGGGAATATGCCCTCGGCAGGTGGACACCTCTCGGTGACTGAGTTCGACTATTCTAAGACACAGATAGTTTATGAAAGCGATGGTGTTGTCATTCGATCTTGGCCCGCGATTCACGGCATAGACGGTTCAGTGTCCTACAGCTTGGAGTGGAAAGGACTTAAATTCGTCTACTCAGGTGACACCAACCCAAACAAGTGGTTCGTGGAAAACGCTAAAGAAGCGGATCTTGTCATTCACGAATGCTACTTAACGATCCAACAATTCATTGATATCAAAAACTACGACCCTGAACGCGCCCGATTGGTGGCAACGGTGGTTCACACGCCACCAGACGCGTGCGGAAAACTATTCGCGATGATTGAGCCGCGGCATGCGATTGCCTACCATACATTTGCCGATTTCGATATTGCTCCGGACACAATTGCAGCAATCCGAAAGACGTATGACGGCCCGCTCACTTTGGCTCAGGACATGCTTGTTTGGAATGTTTCGGAAGATGCCGTAAGTGTTAGAGAGATCGTCGGATCAGACAGTCCGTTGCCTGTTGACCCTCCAACTCCTGCGGGCCCACCTGACCCCAGCGAAAGAACAGAGCTGTCGGATTGGCTTAATGCGGGTCGCCTAAATCTTAACGGAGACTAGCCTGCAATGCGCTTCAGTGGGACTAGCGGCCGCTTAATTCGCAGAGCAGTCATTCATGCCCGGTGCAGTTAAGGTCTACTTGGAGCCCAAGAGCGTCAGATCCTGCACCAGTGGCGAATGGTGGTAATGCGCAGAAACCAGAATTTGCTAAGTCCGTGTGCGGCCCATAACAGAACTTGAACCGTGCTTCGAACAACGACGGCTTCGAAACATACCAACTCGCAAGGAGAAGTAGTCTCAATCCTCATTCTGCCACAAGTGCGACAATTGCTTCTCGAGGCTGGGAATGTTGGTTGTTTGCCTCAAGCGGTTTGTTGAGCTTGCCACGATACACCAACGCGAACACGGGTGGGGTGAAATAGAAGGATACGACAGTCGACAACAAAACGCCTCCGGCGATTGCAACGGCGAATGGCGGCCAAAATGCGCCTCCACCCATGATCAGGGGTAGGAACCCGCCGAAGGTAGTGACCGTTGTCGAGATGATGTGCCGACTTGATCCAGTCACTACACGCGTCATGGCCGCACGGTCGCCTTGGTTTGCGTCAACGTCTTGTTGCAACCCGGTCAGAATGATTATCGCCGCGTTGATCGAAACCCCGATTGAGCCGATGACCCCGATGATTGCTGTTATACCGAACGGGAATTGCATAACCGCCAGCGACAGCATTGAAAGGCCTGCAGACAACACGCACACGACCAAGGTCACCAGTGTTAGTCGGAACGAGTTAAAGGTCAGAACGATGGTCGCGAAGGAGAGTGTGACAATCAAACCAACAGAGGCAAGCAGATTGCCCACGGTGTTGGATCGGGCATCACTGTCGCCGCCTAAGGACATCGAATAGCCTTGCGGCAACACAAACCCGGACGCATCAAGCGCTTCTAGTATGTCCTGCAATGCCTCTTCGGGTAAAACACCGGGTACGATAAACGCCTGTATGGTGTTTTCGCGCACGCCATCCGTTCGAGTTATTACGCTTTCTGCCGGTTCAATCACGGGCTTGGCCAATTCCGACAGCGGTACCGCTGGGAAGGCTCCAGTCGCAGATATCGCAGCTGCATTTGGCAGTAGGATAGGCATACTGACAATCGTGCTTAGATCTGAACGCACCTCGTCACCTAAGCGAACGCGGACTGGTAACTGCTCGGTTCCTTCGATCAGCGATCCACCGGTAATGCCAACCAGCGCCGTGTCCAGCTGGCCAGCTATATCCGCCACGTCCAGCCCCAGCAGACGGGCTTTGACTTCATCAATCTCGAACCGGACTTGAGGGGTGCCGCCGTTCACACTGGCGCGTGCCTGAGTCACCAAATCGAGATTGGCCATGACTGAACGCACCTCGTCGCCCAGATTGCGCAATACCGTGATGTCTTGGCCCTGAATTTTGACTTCAACCGGTGCGGCGACCGGAGGGCCCTGAACAAGACTGCGAACGATGATCTGCGCGTCAGGAAAGCCAGTATCCAGACGACTCTGCAACGTTCCAACAAGGCGGGCGGCGTCGTCGGCCGTGTCGGTCGTGATCATAGCTTGTGCGAACCCAGGCTCGCGTGAGCGGTTTCCAACGATGTTGTAGTAGAATGCCGGGCCGGACTCTCCGACGGTCCAGTAGACACTTTTGACGCCGTCGTCAGCCAGCAGCATTTCATCGATCTGGCGGGCGGTTGCTTCGGTGGTGGCAATTGACGTTCCACCCGGCATGTCGACCTCGATATAGAACTGGTTTCGGTCGACACCCGGGAAGAATTGCGCCGTCAGCGTTGGAAATGCCGCAAAGCCCAGCATAGGCAAGACCAATGCCAACGCGATGGATCGCACGGGATTAGAAACAGACAATCGGATTGAGGCCTCAAACAAGCGGGAAAGCGGCGGGATGACGATACCACGGCTCAGCATTCCTGCGTCTGAGCGATCGGACAGTAACCAGCCAGCAATCGCCGGTGTAACCGTCAACGCCACAACCAGGGACCAGACAAGCATAAGTACCACTGCGATAGCGATGGCACCTACAAAGTCGCCTGCGGGTCCCGGCAGCAAGATCATCGGCGTGAAGGCAAGCGCTGTTGTCACGGTCGATGCCAGCAGTGGCGCGGCCAACCGGCGTACGGCATCTCGCACGGCTGCAAGTCGCTCCATCCCATCCTGCAGAAGACGTCGGATTTCATCGGTCATCACGATAGCTGCGTCAACGAGCAGACCGAGGGCAACAATCAGACCCGTCACGGACATCTGATGGATTGGCAATCCAATCATGTTCATCGTCGCCAGAGTTGCCAATGAGACGACCGGCAATACCAAAGCCACAATCGCGGCCGCCCGAACCCCCAACGTAACAAACAAAACTGCCACGACCAGAGCCACGCCAATGGCCATGTTGACCCCAACCTCTGACAAACGATCCGTCGTGTACCGGCTTTGATCAAATAGCAGTATTTCCTGCATGCCCAAAGGTACCGACGCGGCGCCGGCATCAAGCTCATCCCGAAGGAAGCCTGTCCAACGGTCGATCTGTACGCCGTCCTGCGCCAGAATCCCGACCAAAACGGAGGGCTTTCCGTTGGCAAACGCGATTGAGGACTGCGGTTCGCGTGCGCCACGGTCTACGCTTGCAATATCTCCGAGCTTCACCACGGCACTGCCTGCGTTTTCACGCAGGACGATGCTCCGAATGCGATCCAAACTCTCAATTTCTCCGCTGACGCCGATGGTCAGGTCGACATCAGATTGCAACCGCCCAGACTGAACCTTTCCGTCTGCTTCGGCGATCCGCTGGGAAATCTCGGCAGCGCCAAGCCCAAGCGCAGCGGCCTTGTCCATATCCACACTTACGAGCACCTCTTCTTTCGGCTGACCGAAATAGTCCACTGCTCGCGTGGCAGGTATCGCACGCAATCTGTCGCCCAGTGCTTCGGCATGACGTGACAACAAAGTTAACGGAAAGTCTGGATCCTCGGCCGCAACTGCAATGACCGCAGAATAGGCAGAAATGCCCTCGGCATCGAATTCCGGCGGAAAAACTCCTGCCGGAAAGTTCTGGCGCGCATCTTCGACGGCATCCCGAGCCTCGGCCCAAACCTGCTCAATGGTGGCTTCGTCTAGCGTTTCCAGCAATTCTACCGAAACGACCGACACACCCGAGCGGGAGACTGAACTGATCTCATCCACCTCGGCGATTTTACGCAGTTCTTCTTCGATTTCTGCAGTGACCAGCGCTTCAACCCGTTCTGGATCTGCACCCGGGAACTGTGTCGTTACAGTTGCGAAGAGGTTGGTGATCGTAGGGTCTTCCTGTCGCCCAAGAGATAGGAACGAAGACAGGCCTGCAGATACAAGCACCAAAATGATGAGGGCAACCAGCCGGGGGTGGCGAAAGGTAAGGGTTTCCATCAGATCGCTCCGTTACTCGCCAGTGTCGAAGGCGACGCGCTGACCAACGCTGACTCGCTGCGGCCCCTGATCGATCAGGACTGTGCCTTCCGGAAACACGCCACGCACAAAGACACGGTCGTCTTCGGCATGCAGCACTTCGACCGCCGCTAGCCGCACAGTCTTTTGCGCGTCGGCAACGAGCAGGGTCCATTGCCCGCGTGTTCCTTCCTTAAGTGAAGTTGTGGACACCCAGGTTCCCGCACTTTGGACAGGTTCGAGTACATGCACACGTGCGGTTTGTCCGAAAGCAACGTCCGGCGCTTTCTTCAGGTCGAACAGCGCGGTTCGGGTTCGGGTCACCGGGTCAATATCGGGCCGCAAAGTTGCAAGCTCAGCCCTATATCTTTGACCTGCTACTTCGATCTCAACATCAGTCAGCAGCGCCGGATCAACATCGAGAGGAACACCGATCCGAACCTGCGGCGACTCGACCTCGACCATACCCAGAACCAGCTCGCCTGAGCGCAGAGTTTCTCCACCGTCCACGTTTCGAGCGGTTATCTGACCGGCAAACGGAGCCTCTATACTGGATTTCTCGATCCGAACGGTTACATCACGCAAGGCCGCATCCAGTTCGCCAATTCTGGAAAGCAATTCATCTTGTTGGGAAACTGCCTCATCTAGGCGGGCTTGACTGGTAAAGCCTTGCTCGATGAGTTTAGCGTTTCGCTCGACCGTTTTCTTGGCAAATGCAAGCTGGGCTGCAATGGCATCACGTGACGCTGTGAGACGGTCGCGTTCGACCTCCAACAGAGCGACGTCCAATGTTGCGAGAAGCTGGCCCTTAGCGACCTCGTCTCCCTCATCCGCCAGGATTTGGTCAAGCGTGCCATTCAATTCGAAAGAGATATCCGCTGAACGTTGAGGCTCGACTTGCCCGATGAATACACGTCCGACCGTGTAAGCGCTCTCCGACGTGATCAGCGTTGCGGAAACCGGGGTCACTGCGGCCGCTTCCGGTGAGGGAACAGCATCTGCCCTGCGAGTGAGTTCGGACGCGCCGAAGTAAACGGCGGCCGCTGCAATGGCTATAAAACCGACGGTCACTCCCAGACGCATAGTGCTGCGCAACATACGCGCAAGTAGGTTCGGTTTGACCAATTCAGCAGATGAATTTGCAGGATTCGGCATTTGGGGACCTCATCAAGTTAGCGTCTCTAACATATGTTAGAAGTTCTTACTTTGACAAGGGGTACGTGATCTGGCACATCTTGGATCATGAGCAGCACAGAAAAAAATCACTCAACAACCATCCAGGCGACCGGTCATTCAATGAGCAAGAAGGCTTACCATCACGGCGATCTCCGTGCTGCGCTGATCGAAGCAACCCGACAGTTGGTTGAAGAGAAAGGACCTGACAGTTTTTCCGTATCTGAGGCGTGCAGACGCGCGGGCGTCTCGACTGCGGCACCGTACAAGCACTTCAAAGACAAGACAGAAATGCTGGTTGCCACTGTCCTTGAGGGAATGGATCGGCACCGAGACAAAATGCTTGCCGCACTGGAAGGCGTTCCTGAAGGATCTCCCGACCGCATTACCGCCATCGGGATGGAGTATATTGCCTTCGCTTTAAATGAGCCCGGAATCTTCAGGCTGAAATTTGGCGGCTTCACAGACCGCATCGCGGATCCCCGGCTGGAGGAAGGCGGCCAGCAAAGCTTTGCGATTCTGCTAGCTGAGGTTGCAAAGTGTCTCGGCGAACCGGGAATCACAGACGAAGTTCGCCGCCGCGGTTTTTTGCTATGGAGTTTCGTGCACGGGCTGTCGTTCATTCTGCATGACAAAGGACTTGCGGACAAAGGAGGAGAGTTCGATTTGCGTACTCTTCTCGAGGACGTTTCGGAAAGAATGCTGAGATGATCGTTCTCGGGACAAAACAAACACGACCCACCTTTGGTGGCGGACAAACCCAAGCATTAGATCGCCTACACCTATTCGACTGCTTTGGTTCAGGCAAATAACACTCTCCGGAAGCGCAGCGAATGTCCGCTATCCGAAATGCAAAGTCTATTCGTGAATGTCGCCTTCGTATTGAGCTAGTAGTAGCAGATATGGTGTACCGTAGAATCTTTAGTTCAAAGCCTCCGGTTCGTAGGCTGGCGCACTTTAAGCAGACTAGTTAGCTAGGAACGTCCGCAGGCGCCAGGATCGTCATTCCCACTCGACCTGCCACGGACATGATCGCCGGAATGTCTGGTGGTGCATCTGGCGCCGGAATATCGGTCGTGCCGTCAGTCATTGCTTCACCGGCTTCAGTAAAGAAAGTGTCATGCATCGCGCCGGGGGCATTTATACAAAGTAACCGGCCAGGCCGCTCTCCGGTGCATGTAAAGGCGTGCACTGCGCCGTCCGGAACCTTAACGAAGTCACCACATTTGACGTTGACTGTCTCACCATTCAAAAAGAACTCGAATTCACCATCGAGCACATAGAAACTCTCATCTTCACCAGCATGATGATTGGGCGGTGCACCGGCACCCGGTGCCGTCTTTATCTCAACAATTGTGCAACGATCTCCAGTCTCACTGGGAAAGGCATGAAAGGTCAAAAGGTTCCCAAGTAGATGATAAATTCGCGGGCGAGATTCAGTCATTATTGCGACTCCCTTTACTTGAAACAAACTGCCCTTATGATACACATATCCACTTATGAGACAAGTGTATTATAAAGGGTTTGGAATTGGCGCCTCGTACAAATCAAATCAACCGAACGCGAGAAGTACTTCTTTCGGCTGCACGTGACCTGATGTCGGAAGGCAAGGAGGTCACGCTAGCAAAAGTCGCTGAACGCGCCAAAACCAGTCGTGCGACGGTCTATCGCTACTTTTCTGACCCAAGTGTCTTGGCTTTGGATGCGACGCTGGATCTTGACGTCACTCCCACGTCGGAACTTCTTGAGGGGCTGGATGACGTTAGGAGCCGTGTACATGTGGTCGCGCGCTACTATCTGGAATTTTCTCGGGTTAATGAGGCGCACTTCCGGCAGTTTCTGGCGGAATCACTCAAGGCATCTCTTGAGGATGGAACGGTCAAAATGCGTGGGGCCAGAAGATTAGCGGCTTTTTCGGAAGCACTTGCGCCAGTTCACCCATTGATGGAGCCGAAGGAAATTGACGACCTAGCAAAGCGATTGTCCATGACGACGGGCATGGAACAACTTGTCATTCTTGAAGACATTTTACGTGTGGACGGAGCTACTGGTTACCAACTTCAGAAAGGGTTGGTCGACGCTCTTTTGGATCGGTACTTGCCAAAAAACTGAGGCATGATTCAGATGCCGACTTTATCCTAAAACTGCTGGCAAATAGACAACTGTTCAACCTCCGTTTTGGGCTGGTCGCCGCCCTTGGCCCCCCACACGCCAATGACAAAAAGGTCCGCAAAGTGGACATCCGTTGCGACTTGGCGAAGGACCGCTTCGAGCGCAAAGCCCACAATCGGATCCCGTGGTAAAGAACAGTAGGCAAGGCCAGTGTTCCGCGTTGTCTAGTTCGCAGGACTGACCGCGTGCAGTCGCCAAGTATTTGGAACGCCCTTCAACTCGTGCTCACCGCAGTCTTGAAACTCGAACGGCGCACCAAGCATCAGTTGCCGCGTGAGATCGGATGCCAGAACCTGTCCTTCCTTGGCTTGGCCCATCACCCGCGCTGCTATGACCACGCCAAGGCCGCTGATATCCTCACCGCGAATTTCAATCTCACCAGTGTGAGCGCCGAAGCGTGCGTTAAGGTCGATTGCAGACAATGCTTCTTTCACAGAACCAGCGCAGGCCAGCGCGTTTGTAGGAGAACTGAACGTCGCCAGCACGCCGTCGCCAGTGAATTTCACCAGATGACCACCGTGTCGAGAGATCTGGTTTGCGCAAATGTCATCGTGGCGGTTCATCAAGTTGCGCCAACTCTCATCACCGATGCGTGCTTGTTGCGAAGTGGACGCGACCAGATCTGAGAATAGAACGGTAGCAAGGGTGCGCTTGGGTTGGATCGTCGCCGGTGCTTCGCCGGTGACAAACTCGACGATTGCGGCCGAATAGCTGTCCACGTCGCCTTCCCATGGCACATGCTCGTGGCCGGGTATGGTTTTGTATTTAGTGGATGGCATCAAACGCAGAAAATCTTGGGCGCAATCAGCCCCGTTGGGTTCTTCAAATTCGCGATGTATGACCAAAGTGGGTTGTGAAATAGAAGGCAGCAATTCCCGGATATCGATCCGGGCCGCCAATTCGAACAGGTTGGCGACTGTAATAGGGGTCGCGCTCATCCTTTGGAAATGCGCCCATGCTTCGTGAGCTTCAGCATCGTCCTCACTTGGGCCGAAAGCCGAGAATGGGTGAGGTTTATAGAGCTTCCCCCAATTCTCACGGAACTGTTTCAACGCGATTTCAAGGCTTTCGGGGGTCAGGTAACCGCGAGTTAGACGGCCTTGAGCGTACCCACCACACAAAGCCAGACGTTCGACGCGCTCGGGGCGCATCGCGGCATAGACACAGGCAAGGGAGGCCCCCTCGGAGAAAGCAATGACCGTGGCTGAGGTCATTTCAGTGACATCCATCACAGCCTCTATATCCATGACGCGCTCTTCAAGGGTTGGTGTCCCCTGAATGCGGTCTGACATGCCGTTGCCGCGCTTGTCGAAAGTAACCAATCTTCCCACCGAGCTGAGAGCAGTCATCCACTGCAGATAGCCCGGGTTTTCCATGGACGCTTCCAGGTGCGAAATCATTCCGGGGACCAAAACAAGATTGCGTGGCCCATCGCCCCAAACTTGATAGGCGATGGAAAGCCCGTCGCTTTCGGTGAAAAGGGTCTCCACATTGGCAGTCATGCGCCCCTCCCAGTCGTTCTTTGGCCGATGCTCCGCCCATGTTTTCAATGGTGTTCGCCGCGGGGCCAGCGCGTGATCATATTGAGGTTCGAATGGCCTATCGGTCAATGATCTCTTTGGTTGAGCGCAACGTGCGTCATGCCTTAACTGTGATAATCAGGTTAAGAAAACTGAAGGTCTGCACTTGTCCGCAAATCATTCATACAAACAAGTAGCAACGAACGATCGCTTCGAGTCCTGAGCAGTCATTCTAAAATTCAAATTTGATTGTCATGGATCAAGGCGCCGAAACTATTTGTACCTCAATCTTCTCCAATCCAAAAGTAATTGGGAGGGGATTACTTATGACGACCCGACGTGATTTCATGAAAACCGTTCCGGCGATGGGAGCCGCTTTTGCCGTCGCGCCAACGTTCCTTTCAGAGGAAGGTTCCGCGCAAGCTCAGAGCGCCACACCTGCCGAAGGGCACTTTCATCCAAAAGGCAAAGCACCATCCGAGCACACTTTGAAAATCCTCGCCGAAGCGCGGGAGGCGCTGCCGTTCTCAGATACCCGCGATTTCGACGAGCAGGCTCGTGGTTTTATTGCGGCAATGCCCGAAGACGAGATAATGGCGGATGCGGGCAACATTGCTTGGGACATGGCAAGCTTCCGCTTTTTCGACGAGGACAAGGACTGGCCCAGCATTCACCCTTCTTTGCAACGTGTCTCACGGCTCAATCAGAACTATGGCCTCTATGAGGTGGTACCAGGTATATATCAGGTGCGCGGATTGGATTTATCCGATGTTTCCTTCGTACGTGGTGACAACGGATGGATTGTCATCGATCCGCTTCTCACGACTGAGCCCGCTCGCGCAGCGTGGAACCTTTTTCAAGAACATGTCGGTGATGGCCTTCCAGTCACAGCCGTTATCTATTCGCATTCACATGGAGATCACTGGGGGGGCGTCCGCGGGATAGTTGACGAAGCCGACGTACGCGCGGGCAAGGTAGAAATTATCGCGCCACGCGACTTCATGCAGTTCACAATTTCTGAAAACGTCTACGCTGGTAACGCGATGAACCGCCGCTTGTCCTACCAGTATGGACAACAGCTTCCTATTAACCCGTTTGGCTTTGCCGGTCAGGGTCTAGGGCATCGCGTTTCGCTGGGCGCTCTTGGGCTGATCGCGCCGACAAAGATAATCGAAGAAGACATCGAATACATCGACGTCGATGGCGTGCGAATGGTCTTCCAAAACACACCGGGCACTGAAGCGCCTTCTAATATGAATACGTACATTCCTGATATGAAGGCCCTCTGGATGGCCGAGAATATTACCGGCACATTGCACAACATTTACACCCTACGCGGCGCGCCGGTGCGTGATCCGCTGCGCTGGTCTAAGTACATCTCGCGTGCGTTGCACCTATTTGGCGAAGAAGCAGAGGTGATGTTCCAATCGCACCATTGGCCTCGTTGGGGCAACGACCGCATTCAAGAGATCATGCGGGCGCAGCGCGATATGTACGCGCATTTCAATAATCAGGTGCTGCACTTTGCCAATCAGGGCGTAACGATCAACCAGATCCAGAACGTCTACGAGATGCCCAAAAGCTTGCAGAACGAATGGCATTGCCGCGGCTATCACGGCTCGCCCGAGCACAACAGCCGAGGGGTAATCCAGCGGTACCTCGGGTTTTGGGATGCCAATCCCGCGACACTTATCCCGCCGTCTCCGGAAGACTCAGCGCCGCTCTATGTCGAGATGATGGGCGGATCGGACAAGATCATGGCCAAAGGGCAGGAACTTTTTGGTGCGGGCGAGTACAAGATGGCCGTCGAAATCCTGAACAGGCTTTTCCTGGCTGAAAACGATAATCAGCTAGCTCGTGATCTCTTGGCAGATTGCTATGAACAGCTTGGCTACCAACAAGAAAATCCCGGATTGCGGAATAGCTTCTTGTCGGGTGCTTATGAATTACGCTCCGGCATCTCAGATGCGCCGGTGCTTAGCTCGACCAGCCCCGACGTAATCCGCGCAATGTCCACCGAGCTGTTCCTGAACTACCTCGGCATCAAGATGGACAGCCGCAAAGCCGAAGGCATGCGGTTCACCATCAACTTGGTCACACCGGACAATGGAGAGAAGTTCATCATCGAACTGGAAAATGCCACCCTGACCAACATCGAGGGGTATCAAGCGAATGATCCGGACCTGACGCTTGTGATCAATCGCTCAGACCTCGAAATGACGATGATGGGTGCGGTAGAGCTGGAGCAGCAGATTGCAGATGGCACTGCTAAGATTGAAGGCGATGCCAACGTTCTCTCACAACTTGCCTCAACCATGGTTGACTTTGACCCATTGTTCGAGATCTTGCCCGGCACCGCGGCTGGGGAGGCCCAAGTCGTGGCGTCCAATGCGTATGAGGCTGTTCCCGGCGCGACAATCCCTGAATAACTCAGCTTAAGGCAAGGTGGACTATGTCACCTTGCCTCAATTTCCCTGTCTTTTGGAAATGACTAGATTTCGAACGGTAGCTTTGTCCGCTTAGCAGGCATTCATTGAATTCTGCCGAACGACCGCTTCGAGCCCGACGTAACCGTGCGTTTCAAGGCCGCTAACAAGAGGGTCAAATGTCTTTAACTTGTCGGCATTTCTTCGACTCACGTGTTGAATCGGTGTAACGCACCTTCGAAACGTCCGAATAGATGGCTTGGGTTTCCAAGCAAATCTCGGTCACGGTAGACAGCTTGTTGGGGGCCGGAAAGCGGACGAGTGCAGAACGCAAGTGAACGTTTAGGGCTTTGTATTTTGCCCCGTTGGCTGACCGCATGTGGGACAGTGATCGAACTGTGATATTGCTTCGGTGTGCACGCGGTTTCGGATATGATCTGCAGCGCGGCGCGACAGACCCAATTGCTTGCGAACGGCGTCAATTTCCTTCTCATCAGCCTCGCAGATATCGCCATCTTCCAGTGCTCTTCGAAATTCGAGCTCCAAGCTCGCACGTCGGCGGTGTAACTGGTCGTTTAGCCCGCTGGCGATGATACCTGCCGGCAATGCCGCCATTCCAATGCCAATCACTGTGATCGCAGCACCGAAGATCTTTCCGGCCACAGTAACAGGTGTCACGTCGCCATAGCCAACGGTCGTCAGCGTTGCCATGGCCCACCACATAGCCGCGGGGATGGAGCCAAACGCTTCTGGCTGCGCCTCGTGCTCTGCCAGCCAAGCGCCGCTTGCGGCAAAGATCAGCATCACCATCAGGATGAAGAAACCTGCAAAAAAAGCGCCGGCCTCTTCCTCGAACACGGCAAGCAACATGCCGAGTGCGGGCGAATACCGCGTGAGCTTGAGCAGTCGAAGCATTCGAAATGTCCGAAGAAGACGCAGATCAACCGGGAAAATCAGGTAAAGCAGCGCAGGTAATATCGCTAGTAAATCGATGATGGCGATCGGCGAGACGGCCCAGGCGGCGCGCGTTTTGTAACTTGGATTTTCGGTGGCGACCCACAGCCTTGCCGCGTATTCGACCACGAAAACAAACAGAGAAAGACCCTCAAAGAGGTTCAGCGCCAGGCCCCAACGGAAATATATGGAGTCGACCGTTTCCAGGATAACGGCGGCCACGTTCAGCGTGATTAGGGCAATTAGAGCTATTTCAAGCAACCAGGGACCGGTGGCCGCCCGGTCCGGGCGCTCGAGCCACCAATACACTTTCTGCCTTAGAAAGCCCGAACTTGTCACAGCCTCACTCATGTCGAAACTTCGTCCAGGCGCGCGTCAAGGGGATTGCGATTTGCGATAGCAAAGCGGTCCCCCAAATAAGATTGCCAACCAATGAGGGGACATGTGGGACGACATAGAAACAGGCAATAGCCAGAACAATCCCAAACACCCGTACATCCCAACGGCCGAAATCCGATGCCAAACGGTGTTCTGTGACGCTCTGAAGCACCCAAAGCATTGCGATATAACCAGCAAGACCGAAACAGCCAATGGCGGCATATTCGGTTGGATATGGTTCCCAAAATCCGACTTTGACCTCGGCAGCAAGAGCGACGCCGACCATGACGCCGCAAAGCATCAAGATCAGATGCGCAAGCCACCAGATGACCAATGTCGACACCTTTTTGTCCTTTGGTTTGGCATTGCCGACAAAGTCGAAATAGATCCAGCACATGACGAACATCGACACACCACCGATGACAAAATTGACCAGCACGTCGGGCGAAACTTTGTAGATGCCTTTCTCGGACAGGGTGACGACCAGTTTGAAGAACCCTTCGCCCAAAACGATCAGTGTCAGCAGAGCAAACCGTTCGGCCATGTGGCCAAGGCGGGGAACGAACCGCTCAAAACGCAGGACGGTGACACCGGGGATCATGTACATTGCCTGCGTGGCCACCATAGCTGCCGCGAATACCCAATAGGCAAGCGGAGTGGGCAAAAAAGCCGCGATGGCAAAGATTACCGCAAAGACCGAGAAATTGCGGATCTGGGCCGTCGACATCGACTCGCCTGAAGAATTGGCCCGCCGGGCTCGATAGTACAGCGCCGCGATCATGGCCCTGTTCGCGGCAAATCCTAACGCGAAGAAAACCCAACCCTTTCCGTCAATAGCCGGGATCGCCGCTGCCATAAACATCACGGTACAGATCATTACGGACATGATCAGGCGATGCCAAAAATCCGTACTGACGTAGATCGAGTTGAATATGCTGAGTTCGCCCCACGCGTACCAGAGCGTGATGAACACCCCGGCGAACACAAGAAACCCATGCAGATCGAGATGATGCGAAAGGTAATTGCCCAGCAGAAAGATCGTCACGACATGGATCAGGTCATAGAACAGCTCGGCCCAGTGGACATGATCATGTGCGTGGTCAAGGTCCCGGTGATGTTGGGGCTTTCGCCACATGGGGTGGTCATGCAGTGCCATAAATTAGAACTCTTCAAGGTTGAAAGGCTGTAGTGGCCGACATGCAGCCACCCCGACTGAATTTTTTCTATAACGGAAGGTTGTCGCGGAGACCTACGTCATGCAACCCCCACAATGGTTGTTCAGCGAGGGCATGCCGGGCAACGTCCGTCCGATCGTGGATTTTTTGTGCCGGAAGGACACGGCATTCACGGGTGTCACGCGGCCCTGTCGTCTCGTAGTTGCAGCAGGATGCGGGTGTAGTTTTCTACGCCCTGCGCGCCGGTCACAAGGTGGCGTTGGTCGAACATCATTGCGGGCACGCCTCGAACACCTTGGTTGATCCAGATTTGCTCTTTCTGGCGCACGTGATTGGCCCGATCTTGGCTTTGCAACATGTCCAGCGCATCCGCGCGGTTCAGCCCGATGCCAGCAGCCGCGCCGGCCAGAACCTGTATGTCCGAGACATTTTCGCGGCGTGTAAAGAACGCCGAAAAAAGGGCCTGCTTCATTTCGTGGCCCTTGCCTTGCTCGGCGGCCCAGTCAATCAATTGATGCGCGCGGAAGGTGTTATATATCCGCATGTCATCGGCGTAATTGAACGTGAACCCCAGTGCTGCGCCCATCTCGGTCAGGCGGGCTCGTGCCTGGATCGACCCTTCCAACGTGGTCCCGTATTTCGATGCCAGATGGTCGCGCAGGTTCTCTCCGCGTTCTGCCATCTGAGGATTCAGCTCGAACGGGTGCCAGCGGATATCCAGTTCGACGCCGGTGTCGCGTGCGGCCTTGGCGAGCTGGTGGTAGCCAATCACACACCACGGACAAACAACGTCTGACACGACATCGACACGGAAAGAGGGCGCATCTGGCACGGTTCAGGTTCCTTTCACATCTCCGGAAAAACGCCCCGCGTTTTCCTTGGCAAAGGCGCTGGCATCCGCGTTAGCATCCCAGAACTGTGGGTTGGCCTTGGGGATGGTCAGCGCTCTCTGCACAGCGGGCCGGGCATCGATACGGTCAAACCAGGCGTTCAGATGCGGAAGGTCCGACACATCCACCCGGGCCCAGACATAGGCACGCGCCCACGGGTACAGCATCATGTCAGCGATGGTGTATTCGTCCGCTGCAATCCATTCACGCCCGTCCAGCCGTGTGTTCATCACCTCCATCAATCGGCGGCTTTCGTCCACGTAGCGACGGATCGAGAAGGGCTCTTCGTGGCCATTTGGCGCAGCGATATGCTGGAAATACATCGCCTGTCCCATCATCGGCCCCACATGGCCGACCTGAAACAGCATCCACTGCACAACCTCGGACCGCTTGACCGGGTCCGACGGCAGGAATTTTCCATATTTCTCGGCCAGATGCCACAGGATCGCACCGGATTCGAAGATGGCACGGCCTTCCGAACGGTCCTCAATCGTTGGGATCTTTCCGTTTGGGTTCAGCGCCAGGTAATCCGGCGCCTTCTGTTCCTGTTTGGAAAAGTTGATATGGGTCAGCTCGTAGGGGATACCTGCCTCTTCCAGAAAAATGACCGGCTTGTAGCCGTTCATCGTGCCTGCGGTATACAGGTGAATATCAGGCTGGGACATGTTCAACCTCGACAAAAGTGGATTTCAGATGCGCGTCAAATCGAGCGAAATCGGCCTCGATTTCGGGGTTCTTCATAACATCGAATGCCGCGAATGTCGGTAGGGCCTGCATACCGAAGAACTTGGTGTTCAGATGCATCGGGCGCAGCAGATCGTCAACGCTTGCTCCGGCAAAGAACGGCTCGGCGGGGTTGTCGAATGCTTCTTTCGGCGCATTAAATGTCACCGACAGCATGTATGTCTTGCTGTGCAGTGATCCACCCATGCCGTAGTTGGCTTTTGGTGCGTCGGCGGTGCGACCGTCGCCAGCGCATAAGCGGCCATCCATTCCGGCTGTGTAGACCTCATCCATATATTTTTTGAAGATCCATGGGACGCCCATCCAGTTTACCGGGAACTGCATGATGACCGTATCTGCCCAAACATGCGCCTCGACCTCTGAATTTGCGTCATAGCCATCAGCAACGGTGGTCATGCGTACTTCGTGGCCCATTGCGGCCAACGTTCTGCGTGCGCGTTCGACGAGGCTGGCGTTCAACTGTCCGGGGGCGAATTCGTAGGGCTGGGTGCCGTTCACGATGAGGATTTTACTCATGTCCATATCCTATATGTGCACTGTGTGAACCCCTTGACGTAGGAGGGGGTCGGGAGCATTTGAGTATTGAGGTGTGGAAAATCAACCAGTATACTTTTAGTAACCTTAAAAAATAAGGGGAAGGATAACGATGCGGGCGCGGGTGGACGAAGATGTGAAAGGGCGCCGAATTGTGACAGAGGCCTGCCAGGAGCCATGCGCAATTGAACGGGGCATGCGGATCATCGGTGGTAAATGGACCGGGTCCATCCTATGGCACCTGAAGGATCGTCCGGTGCGTTTCAACGATCTTGCTCGGTTGCTGGGTGGGGCCAGTAAAAAGATGATTGCCGAGCGGCTGCGCCAGCTAGAGGATCAGGGGTTGGTGAGCCGACACGTGATGGATACCGCGCCGGTTTCCGTGCAGTATTCTATCACTGACCTTGGCCGCACGGCACTTGGGTTTCTCGACGAATTGCGAAAGTGGAGCGAGGAATTGCCTAACGGCTTAAAGTGATGACTTTAGTCCGTGTTCAATGATCTGAAAGTCAGAGTTTTTCTGACCGCGTACCGAACGAGGTTTTCACCAATCTGAGGATGAAGTGACAAGGTTACTTAGAAAAGCAATCCAAGGGTTTGTTTTCCCCAAGAAAGTAGTGCGAATAAATTTCTGCGGGCCGCTCAGTGCCATTTGAACCGACAGGTGACGTAACAGCTGTCCCGCAGGCCACGAGTTTTGTTGAACCAAGTTCTGGCATCCTCAGCGAATGGCTGCTTTGCCAAGTAAACGGCAGCGAAAGCCAGTCGATATGCATTGCGATTTCCAATCTGTCCGCAAAGTGGTCGTCCATGCCAAGTGCAGCGAATGACAGCGTTGGAGTCCAAAGGCGACTTAGGTGATGAGCGCAGCATGTGTCGTTTAGGGCGGAAAGCGGGGGGTCGCTGCGCGCGCGGAATGACATGGTTCCAGCTGTCAAAGCTGGCCTTCGAATTGGATCTTCTATGGAAGTGCATTTGAATACCCCAGAACCAACAAGTGGCCCAAATGAAAAAACAATGAGTCGTTCCAATGCACCACCGCGGTGTTCACGGCAGCTTTCTTTGATAGCATGCAAGAAAACTGAGCAAATATTCCGCTACACGCAAAAATGAGCTGAGAAATTGGGCGAACCGGCAGTCCGATGACTGCATTCAATGACCTTGTAATTGCGATCAATGAGTCTTGGGCTCACTTGAGTTTCTATGAAACAACACCTGACTGTCGTTGTAGTAGAGCAGAATCAAGATCGTGCTTTTGCAATAGTAGATGCCTTAAAAGAGTCCGGTGACGTAGAGGTTTTTGTGATCGGCAACGTCTCTGGGCTGGCACGCAAAATCGCAACGCATGGCCCAGACATTGTCCTCATTGATATCGACAATCCCTCGCGCGATATGCTGGAAGAGCTGACCGTTGCGTCGGGTCCATTGGAACGTCCAGTAGCTATGTTCGTCTCGGGCGCAGCGGGCGGATTGGCGAAAGCCGCTGTTGAGGCTGGGGTGTCAGCCTATGTGGTCGACGGATTGCAGGCCGAACGCATCAAACCTGTGATCGATACAGCTATCGCCCGCTTTCAGGTCCTACGCCAAATGCGGACCGAACTGGCCGAAACCCGCCGTGCGCTGGAAGAGAGAAAAGTGATCGACCGTGCCAAAGGGCTGTTGATGAAAGCAAAGGGCGTGTCAGAGGACGAAGCCTATGCCCTGCTGCGCAAAACCGCGATGAACCAGAACCGCCGGGTCGCAGATGTGGCAGAAGCTCTGGTCACTGCTTCGGGGTTGTTATCATGAGAACCGTAACTCTGCCTGTTGCCTACATGCCCTTGGTCGACGCGGCCCCGCTGATCGTTGCGCGCGAGATGGGGTTTGATCATGCAGAAGGGATTTCGCTGGATATGCGTCTAGCTCCGTCATGGTCATCTCTGCGAGATATGCTTGCCTTTGGGCATGTGGATGCCGCGCATCTGCTGTCACCGGTCCCTGTTGCGATGGCCTTGGGTCTTGGTGGCATTGCGACACCTTTATCTGCTGTGTCCGTCCTGTCACTGAATGGCAATGTTATAGGCGTTGGAACTCGACTGGCTGGGCGGTTAACCGACCAAGGCTACGGCTTCGATTTCTCAGATGCCGCTGCGGCTGGGTCCGCGTTGGCAAAAGCCACCGGTGACGTGTTGGTCTTTGGTGTGCCTTTTCCATTTTCCATGCACGTCGAATTGTTGCGCTATTGGGTTGCGGGAACCGAGTTGGCCTCGAAACAGGTCGAAATCCGCACCGTCCCGCCGCCATTGATGGCGCAGGCCCTTGCCGGTGGCGAGATCGATGCGTTCTGCGTGGGCGAGCCGTGGGGCTCTTACGCCGCGGACGATAATGTTGGTGCACTGTTGCTACCGGGTAAAGCGATTTGGACCTGCGCACCGGAAAAGGTGCTGGCGGTCCGAAACGATTGGGCAGAGACCGAACCGCACCTGCTGGGTAGCCTCATGCGCGCGGTTTGGAAAGCCGGGCGCTGGCTGTCGAAGGCCGACAGCCGGACCACCGCGTCCGAAATGTTGTCGCGCAAGGCATACCTCAACGTGTCACCGGAACTGATTGACCGCGCCCTTATGGGAGAGTTCACCATCTCGGCGAGCGGTGAGCAGCGACAGGTGGACGGTTTTGTTGAATTCTTTGACGGTGCCGCGAGTTTCCCATGGCGCAGTCAGGCCAAGTGGATCGCGCATCAACTGGCGAAACGGAATGGGATCGATGTTAGCACTGCCGAACGTCAGGCCGCCCGAGTCTTTCGCAGCGATCTGTATCGACGCGAGCTTGTCGGCTTGGGTGTCGAAACTCCCGGCGCGTCGGAGAAGCTCGAAGGTGCGCTGCCCGAGTCGACCGCGGTGGCCTCGGTAAACGGAAGCCTGATTCTGCCGCCCAATGTTTTTTTCGACCGTCGCATTTTCGAGCCCGCTGGTTGAGAGTGCCTAATTTTTTTGCAATGCAGCATGAATTCATGCCGCATCGCAGAAAATTCGCATCCTGATGCCCAAAAGCGGATGACGGCCCGGTTCAGGGATGCCTAAATCAGGACATCGGCAGGCAACGACGCCCACCGACAGAATTCGCCCAAAGTATTGGGCACCTCACGAGAGCAAAGCCGCTCGACCAACTGCCAACTCCTCCTGGCGGTGTGTGTCGGCGGTTTTTTTTTGTTTGCCCAAGGGGTTGGGCTAAACCGAAAGGGATCGATATGAAAAAGCTTCTTCTGAGCCTCGCAGCGTCTACAGCGATTGTATCTCCGGCATTGGCTGAATTGGAACTGGAAAAAGACGAACTGACCTTTGGCTTTATCAAACTGACCGATATGGCGCCGCTGGCCGTGGCCTATGAGAACGGTTATTTTCTGGACGAGGGCCTTTTCGTCACGCTTGAGGCGCAGGCCAACTGGAAAGTACTGCTTGATGGCGTGATAGACGGCCAGTTAGATGGCGCGCATATGCTGGCCGGTCAACCGCTGGCGGCCACTATTGGCTACGGGACCGAAGCCCATATCATCACACCGTTTTCGATGGACCTGAACGGCAACGGCATTACCGTCTCGAACGAGATTTGGGAAGAAATGAAGCCCAACATCCCAAAGATGGATGACGGCCGCCCGCAACACCCTATCAGCGCCGAGGCTCTGGCCCCGGTGGTTGAGAAATACAAATCCGAAGGAAAGCCGTTCAACATGGGCATGGTCTTCCCGGTTTCGACCCACAATTACGAGTTGCGCTATTGGCTTGCCGCCGGTGGTCTGCACCCGGGGTATTACAGCCCCGAAAACGTGACCGGTCAGATTGGCGCGGATGTGTTCCTGTCTGTGACGCCTCCACCGCAAATGCCTGCCACGTTGGAGGCCGGCACGATCTACGGTTACTGCGTGGGTGAACCGTGGAACCAGCAGGCTGTTTTCAAGGGTATCGGTGTACCGGTGATCACGGACTATGAGCTGTGGAAGAACAACCCTGAAAAGGTGTTTGGCATCACTGCCGAGTTCGCCAATGAGTATCCCAACACCACGTTGGCCGTGACCAAGGCTTTGATCCGCGCCGCGATGTGGCTGGATGAAAACGAAAACGCCAACCGCCCTGAAGCGGTCGAAATCCTGAGCCGCCCGGAATATGTGGGCGCGGATTACGACGTCATCGCCAACTCGATGACCGGCACCTTTGAATATGAAAAAGGTGACAAACGCGAGGTTCCCGATTTCAACGTGTTCTTCCGCTACAATGCGACCTATCCCTTCTATTCGGACGCGGTCTGGTACCTGACCCAGATGCGCCGCTGGGGTCAGATCGCCGACGCCAAGCCAGACAGCTGGTATGACGAGGTTGCTAAGTCCGTCTACAAGCCAGAAATCTATCTGGAGGCCGCGCGCCTGCTGGTCGAGGAAGGCCTTGCGAATGAAGCCGACTTTCCCTGGGAAAGCGATGGTTACAAAGCGCCGACCCCGGCAGAGGATATCATCGACGGCATCGCCTATGACGGTCGTACCCCCAACGCCTATCTCGAAAGCCTGTCCATCGGTCTGAAAGGCGATCAGAAGATCGTCGGCTCGGACGTACAAGGCTAAGCCCGAAGCGCCGCGCCCGGTCAGTGCTGGGTGCGGATTCCAAAGTGCCCCGCCATCGCAAGGACACATCAGATGACAACGGTCGATCCCGAATTCAACGCTGACGCAGCCCGAGAGGAACGTCGCGCCCGCCTTTTCACCCGCATCAACGCGGCCGACAAATGGTTCCAAGTGCTGGGCCTCAGCTGGGCCACGCCTGTTCTGAAAGCCGCCGCCGGGGACAACCCGCGCGCCCAGATGACCGAGATATGGCGTCTTCTGGTCGTCCCCCTGCTGTCGATCTGCGCGTTCCTGCTGCTGTGGGGGACGCTTGCCCCGAAAGTGCAAACCTCTCTGGGTGCGGTCCCCGGACCGGCTCAGGTCTGGGAAGAAATGATCAACTTGAACGAGGACGCGCAGGCGAAGGCTGTCAAACGCGCCAAGTTTGAGGCGATGGTCGAGAAACGGAATCAAAAACTGATCGACGCAGGCCGCGCAGATGAGGTCAAGCAAGTCGCTTACACCGGTGCGCTGTCCTACTATCAGCAAATCTGGACTTCGATCAAAACCGTGTTTTTCGGGTTCCTGATCGCGACCGTTGTTGCCGTTCCGCTTGGGATCGCCGCCGGTCTGTCGCCGACCGCAAATGCGGCGCTGAACCCGCTGATCCAGATTTTCAAACCGGTCTCACCTCTGGCATGGTTGCCGATCGTGACCATGATCGTCTCGGCGGTATACGTGACCAATGACGGCTGGTTTGCCAAATCCTTCCTGATCTCGGCCATTACCGTGACGCTGTGTTCGCTGTGGCCCACCTTGATCAACACTGCACTGGGTGTAGCGTCCATCGACAAGGACCTGGTGAACGTCTCCAAAGTTCTGAAAATGAACACTTATACCAAGATCACCAAGCTGGTGCTGCCCTCGGCCTTGCCTTTGATCTTCACCGGTTTGCGCCTGTCACTGGGTGTCGGCTGGATGGTCTTGATCGCCGCAGAAATGCTGGCGCAGAACCCCGGTCTGGGCAAATTCGTCTGGGATGAATTCCAGAACGGTTCGTCCAGCTCGCTCGCCAAGATCATGGTTGCAGTCTTCACCATCGGCATTATCGGCTTCCTGCTGGACCGGGTGATGTACGCGCTGCAATCCCTGTTTACCTTCACGAATAATCGGTGAGCGCGATGAGCATTCTGAGCTTCACAAACACCTCGAAATCCTTTGGTGTAGGCACCGCGCGCACAGATGTTTTGAAGGGCATCAATCTGGACGTGCAAGAGGGCGAATTTCTGGTGATCCTCGGGTTTTCGGGCACCGGTAAGACGACCCTGATCAACTTGATGGCCGGCCTGGATATGCCGTCGAATGGCGAGGTCACCTTTAAAGGTGCCCCGATCAAGGGGCCGGGTCCCGAACGCGGCGTGATCTTCCAGAACTACTCTTTGATGCCGTGGTTGACGGTCAGCGGCAATGTGGGTCTGGCAGTGGATACGGTCTTTCCAGGCCTCAGCAAGGCCGAGAAAGCCGATAAAGTCGCGCACTACGTCAAGATGGTAGGACTCAGCCATGCCGCTTCGCGCCGCCCCGCAGAACTGTCGGGAGGGATGCGTCAGCGGGTCAACGTGGCGCGTGCCCTGTCGATGAACCCCGAAGTTTTGTTGTTGGATGAACCGCTGTCGGCGCTCGACGCCCTTACCCGCGCCAATCTGGCCGATGAGATCGAAAATATCTGGGAAGCCGACAAGAAGACCTGCGTGCTGATCACCAATGACGTGGATGAGGCGATCATTCTGGCGGACCGTATCATCGCTCTGAACCCTGATGGGACATTGGGGCAAGAGTTCCGCGTGTCGATCCCGCGCCCACGTGAACGTGGGGCGATGAACAACGATGAGACCTTCAAACACCTGCGCGCTGAAGTCACTAAATACCTGATGGATGTGGGGATCGAGGCCAAGGTCGAAGGCTCGCGCATCTTGCCGGATGTCACCCCGATCCACGGAGTTCCAACGGCGGTCGCCGAGGCCCAAAAGGGGATGATCGAGAGCCGCTTCCTCGACTTTTCACAGCTACACAAGGTGTATCCGACGCCCAAAGGTCCTCTGACCGTAGTCGAGGATTTTGACCTGAAGATCGACAAGGGCGAGTTCATCTCGCTGATCGGCCATTCGGGTTGCGGCAAATCCACGGTCCTAACCATGGCCGCTGGGCTGAACGACATTTCGAAAGGTGCGATCAAGCTGGACGGCCGTCACGTCGAAGGGGCCGATCCCGAACGTGCTGTGGTGTTCCAATCGCCCAACCTGTTCCCATGGCTAACCGCCAAGGAGAACGTCGCGATCGGTGTCGACAAGGTCTATCCCAAGGCCAGCATGGCCGAGCGGCAGGACGTGGTGGAGTACTATCTGGAACGCGTCGGATTGGCCGATGCGATGGACAAATCCGCCTCTGACCTGTCGAACGGGATGAAGCAGCGCGTCGGCATCGCCCGCGCTTTTGCCCTATCTCCCAAACTCCTGTTGCTGGATGAACCTTTTGGAATGCTCGACAGCCTCACCCGCTGGGAATTGCAGGAAGTGCTGATGGAGGTCTGGTCCCGCACCAAAGTCACCGCGATCTGTGTGACCCATGATGTGGACGAGGCGATCCTGCTGGCCGACCGCGTGGTGATGATGACCAACGGCCCGCAAGCGACCATCGGCAAGATCACCAAGGTCGACCTGCCACGCCCACGCACGCGTAAAGCCTTGTTGGAGCACCCAGATTACTACGCGTACCGGCAGGAAGTCCTCGATTTTCTGGAAGAATACGAACATGGCGCCAAACCCAAAACACCCGCCCCCAAGGCGATTGCAGCGGAGTGAAATCATGAAGCAAAGACTTGTAGTCATTGGCGCAGGCATGGCCTCGGGCCGGGTGCTGGAACACCTGACCGACGCCGCGCCGGATGCGTTCGACATCACCCTGTTCAACGCCGAGCCGCGCGGGAACTACAACCGGATCATGCTTAGCCCGGTTCTATCGGGTGAGAAGACATACGAAGAGATCGTAACCCATGACGATGCCTGGTACGCCGCGCGTGGTATTGCCTGTCGCTTT
Organism: Ruegeria sp. HKCCD7296; assembly: GCF_013110775.1. Classification (NCBI taxonomy): domain Bacteria; kingdom Pseudomonadati; phylum Pseudomonadota; class Alphaproteobacteria; order Rhodobacterales; family Roseobacteraceae; genus Ruegeria; species Ruegeria sp. HKCCD7296. The sequence continues at coordinate 6,169 of NZ_WVRF01000007.1, read as the reverse complement.
GGTGAGAAGGTTGAGAAAATCGACCGTGAGATGAAGGTGGTCGAGGGCGAGAACGGACATGTGCCTTACGACAAGCTGGTAATTGCCACCGGGTCGACCCCGTTCATGATCCCTTTGCCCGGTCATGATCTAGAAGGCGTGATTGCCTATCGCGATCTGGAAGACACCCAGCGGATGATGGGCATGGGCCCGGACAACAAGGTCGTTGTGATTGGCGGCGGTTTGTTGGGTCTCGAGGCTGCGGCGGGCATGGCCGCGCAAGGAGTAGACGTCACCGTGGTCCACATCATGGGTCATCTGATGGAGCGTCAGCTGGATGAAGCCGCAGGCTACCTGTTGAAGAAGTCGCTGGAAGACAAAGGCATCAAAATCTGCCTGCAAGCGAATTCCAAGGAAGTCCTTGGGGAAGACGGCAAGGTCCGCGCTCTGTTGCTGGATGACGGGACCAAGTTGCCCTGTGATCTGCTGGTCATGGCGGTGGGCATCCGCCCCAATACGGCGCTGGCACAAGAGGCTGGTCTGGCCACCGGGCGCGGCATTCATGTGGATGACCAGATGCTGACCTCAGACCCGGATGTCTATGCTGTCGGCGAATGCGTCGAACATGACGGAGAAGTCTTCGGCCTTGTTGCGCCGCTCTACGATCAAGCCAAGGTAGCAGCGCAGTCGTTGCTCGAGGAAGAGGCGGCATTCGTTCAAAAGACCCTCTCGACCAAGTTGAAAGTCACCGGTTGTGATCTGTTCAGCGCGGGGGATTTCGCGGACGGACCTGGACGTGAGGACATCGTCTTCCGCGATCCTTCACGCGGTGTCTATAAGCGCCTTGTTATCGAAGAGGATCGTCTCGTCGGCGCTGTCATGTATGGGGACACAGCCGATGGCAGTTGGTTCTTCGGCCTGATCAAAGATGGCACAAGCATAGAGGAGATGCGAGAAACGCTGATCTTCGGCCCGGCCTATCAGGGGGGCGACACCGCGGACCCTCTCTCAGCCGTTGCAGCATTGCCGCCTGAGGCGGAGATTTGCGGCTGTAACGGCGTATGCAAAAGCGAGATTGTCGAGGCGATTAATGCCGGGGCCGGCGATTTGGGCGCAGTGCGCGCAAACACCAAGGCCAGCGCGTCTTGCGGAACTTGCACGGGGCTGGTCGAACAGGTCTTGCAAGTCACTTTGGGCGACGCTTTCCAATTACCGACCGCGCAACCGATCTGCGGTTGTACCGACCTCAAGCATGAGGATGTGCGGCGTTTGATCAAGGGCCAAGAGCTGAAAAGCCAGGCCGCTGTCTGGCAGGAGCTGGGATGGAAAACGCCCGATGGCTGTCATGTCTGCCGACCGGCGATCAACTATTACCTGCTGGCCGATTGGCCACTGGAGTATCAAGACGACCCGCAAAGCCGCTTCGTCAACGAGCGCAAGCACGCCAACATCCAGAAAGACGGCACGTTCAGCGTTGTGCCGCGTATGTGGGGTGGCATAACCACCCCCGATGAATTGCGCGCTATCGCCGATGCGGCGGACAAATACGATGTACTGACCGTGAAGGTTACAGGTGGTCAGCGCATCGATTTGCTGGGCGTGAAAGGGGAAGACCTGCCTGCGATCTGGTCGGATCTGAACCAGGCCGGTCTGGTCTCGGGCCATGCCTATTCCAAGGGTCTGCGCACGGTCAAAACTTGTGTTGGAACCGATCATTGCCGGTTTGGCACGCAGGACAGCACTGGTCTGGGTATCAAGCTAGAGAAAATTCTCTGGGGGTCGTGGACGCCGCATAAGCTGAAGCTCGCCGTATCCGGCTGCCCTCGAAACTGCGCCGAGGCGACCTGTAAGGACATCGGCGTCGTCTGCGTCGACTCTGGCTATCAGATAAGCATCGGCGGGGCCGCAGGGATGGATGTCAAAGAGACCGAGTTACTCTGTCAAGTTCCCACCGAAGAAGAAGCGACCGAGGTCGTGATGGCCGTCACGCAGGCCTATCGAGAAGGCGGTAAATATCTGGATCGCCTGTATAAATGGCTGGGCAAGGTGGGCATGGATTGGGTCAAAGCTCAGGTCGTCGACGACGTTGAAAACCGCGCCGCATTGGTCGCCCGGTTCGAACTGTCGCAAAGCATCTACCGAAAAGATCCATGGGCCGAACACGTCAAAGAAAAAGCGCAGACTTACGCGCCGATTGCTGATTTCACACTGGAGGCCGCTGAATGAGCTGGATCGACATTGGACATATCGACGAGGTGCCCCTACGCGGGGCGCGGTTGGTGAAAACACATATCGGCTGCATCGCAGTCTTCCGCACAGCCGAGGCGGATGTCTATGCCGCGACCAACAGCTGTCCGCACAACGGCGGTCCACTGTCTGAGGGTATCGTGCACGGGCAATCGGTGACCTGCCCTTTGCACAATTGGGTCTTCGACCTTAATACCGGCGAGGCACAGGGCGCTGATGATGGCCGCATCACCACCTATCCGGTGCGCCTTGAGGATGGCCGTATTCTACTGGACGACGGCGCGATTACCCGGCGGAGCGCAGCCTGATGGATGGAAGTGGTCTGCCCGAGGTTCGCTCGACCTGCGCCTATTGCGGGGTCGGCTGCGGTGTGCTTCTACGGCCCGATGGGGTCGGAGGTTTGACCGTTCGCGGCGATCCGGATCATCCGGCGAACTACGGTCGTTTGTGCTCGAAAGGACTGGCTTTGGGTGAAACCGTCGGGCTGGAACACCGGTTGCTGGTTCCTCGCGTCTTTGGCCAAGACACCAGTTGGGACAATGCCTTGCAATTGGTCGCAGATCGGTTCTCTGCAGCTATCAAGAAGCATGGTCCGGACAGCGTGGCTTTTTATGTTTCAGGACAGTTGCTGACCGAGGACTACTATGTTGCCAACAAGCTGACGAAAGGCTTCATGGGCTCGGCGAATATCGACACCAATTCGCGGCTTTGCATGGCTTCAACCGTGGCCGGGCACAAACGCGCCTTCGGGACAGATACAGTACCCGGAACCTATGAGGATCTGGACGAGGCTGATCTGGTTGTTTTGGTTGGCTCGAATCTCGCTTGGTGCCATCCCGTTCTTTACCAGCGCGTCAAGGCTGCGCGTCAGGCGCGCGGCACGAAGATTGTTGTCGTTGATCCACGCCGAACCGCTAGCTGCGATCAAGCCGATTTGCATTTGGCATTGCAACCCGGCAGCGACGTTGCGCTATTTAACCGGTTGTTGAGCAGAATTCACCAGACCGGGCATGTGGCAGTGGATTTTCTGGATCGCAGCACTGGATTCTTCGAAGCACTCGAGCTGGCGCAGCTTGACGATTCTGACGCGACCGGGCTCAACCCCGATGAGATTGAGGCTTTTTGTGACCTGTGGATTGGGACTGAGCGCGTTGTTACGATCTTCAGTCAGGGCGTAAACCAATCCTCTTGCGGAACAGACAAGGTTAACGCGATCCTGAACTGCCATCTGGCCACCGGGCGGATCGGGCGCGCAGGGATGGGTCCGTTCTCGGTCACCGGTCAGCCTAACGCTATGGGGGGCCGAGAGGTCGGTGGCTTGGCCAACATGCTCGCATGTCACTTGGATATCGAAAACGAAGCACACAGATCAGCCGTCCAGGACTTCTGGAAGGCGCCAAAGATGCCAGAGAAGCAGGGGCTCAAAGCTGTTGACCTGTTTCGCGCTGTCGAAGGCGGTCAGATAAAAGCACTTTGGATCATCCACACCAATCCGGCGGCTACCATGCCTGATGCAGACCGAGTGATGGCGGCTATCGAAAAATGTCCATTCACAGTTGTAAGTGACCTGACTGCCCAAACAGACACCGCACGCGGTGCAGACGTTTTGTTGCCCGCTGCGGGGTGGGGCGAAAAAAGCGGTACAGTAACCAATTCAGACCGCACAATCAGCAGACAACGCGCCGTTCTGTCACCTCCGGGACAAGCACGCGCAGATTGGGATGTTATGGCCGAGGTGGGCCGCCGCATGGGGTGGGCCGAGGCATTCAGTTATGAGACACCGGCGCAGATTTTTCGAGAATTCGCAAATATGACCTCGCTTGCCGTGGCATTTGGCAAAGACCTGGACATTACAGAATTTTCGGACATTGATGACGCGGGCTACGAAGCGCTGAGCCCGACACGGTGGCCGACGACATCTCGCAAATCGGATGGTCGTTTTTTCGGTGATGCGCAATTTTTTCATCCTGATGGTAAAGCACGTTTTGTCCCTGTTACCCATCGTGCACCTCAAGCGACGACTTCTGAACAATACCCGTTTATGTTGAATACGGGACGAAACCGGGATCAGTGGCACACTATGACCCGGTCTGGGTTGTCACCCCGTCTTTCGGCCCATTTGGCCGAACCATATGTCGAGGTAAATCCGAATGATGTCGATCGGTTGGGCCTTGCTGCCGCAGATTTGGTCGAACTCAACAGCGTAGTAGGAAGCGGTATCTTTCGACTTCGCATCACAGACGCAGTCGCGCCAGGTCAAGTGTTTGCTCCTATTCACTGGACAGGTGAAACGGCGCCAACAGCCCGTGTGGATGCGCTTGTTCCAAGTGTAGTTGATCCAGTCTCTGGACAACCTGAGAGCAAGGCGGCGGCTGTTTCGGTGCGACGTGTGAATGCTTCGTGGTACGGTTTCGCCGTGTCCGTCGACGCGGCCTCACCAACGGCAGAATACTGGGCAATGAGCAAAACGGCCAAAGGTTACAGGATCGAGTTAGCAGGGAAGCAAGACATTGACGATTGGGAACACAAAGCCCGCGAGTGGTTTGGACTGCCCGATGCCGTAGTGACTTCAATCAAAGATTCCAAACGCGGCTCGCACAGGATCGCGCTGTCGGACGGAAAGCGCCTTTTGGCGGCGCTCTTCATCTCCCGCCAACCTATCACACTAATGCGAGAATATTTGGCAACTTTGCCTGAGGTCTCACTCCATCAGATTCTGTCTGGCCGGTCATCTGCTGCTTCTGAAGACTGTGGACCAATCGTCTGTTCGTGTTTTGGGGTCGGACTAAAAACCATCATCGACGCCATTCGCGACAAACGTTTGATCGATGTGGACGATATCGGAGATGCTCTTCAGGCTGGAAAGAACTGCGGTTCATGCAGGCCAGAGTTGGCTGACTTGGTCAGGGCGCATTCGAAGTTGAACCGCAATAGACCGAAGAATTGCCTGTTAGATCAATAAAGGTAGACGCGGGGTTTTCGAGCAGGACTGCGGTTTGCTTTAGTTAGCATTCAAATCAAGCATGGGTTCCATTCATTCTATACCACATATCCAATTTAGCTTATTGGGGTCAGGCGATGGCAACGTAGCACAAACGAGAACTCTAACCGACTCCTGCGCCAGTACTTCCCGAAAAGTACTGACCTCTCCGTGCACGCCCAAGAGCGTTTTGATGCCGTCGCCCGCGAACTCTACGAGCGGCCAAGAAAGACCTTGAGTTACTTCTCACCCGCAGAGACGTTCGAAGAGTGTGTTGCATCGATCGTTTGAATCGTACCGCAGAGCGGACGCCACCCAGTCGCACTTTAGCAAGGCTGCGATCCCACGCGGCTGCGTAACTCGAAAAGGCTCGGCCATCCTTGTGCCAGTGACTGGAAGAGCGGGCTGCTGACGAGTCGTTACGGGGGCTGGCGGGTGTTCGCTAGTGCTGGCGGGTGGGGTCCGTAGCGGAAATTTGTAATGGCGCTCTGTGTCCCAGTTCACAGAACCGCTCATTCATCCAGGTTAACGTAGCGTCACAAGAGGAGGTCGAAATGCTTCTTAAGGCTTTAAATACTAGGCACACTCGCACCGAACACGCTGTAACCATGATACACCCAGTTGTGCGTATCTTGCGTCATTGCAAGCAAATGCAACGCCAAGTGAACCGCTATTATTGAATTCGAGCGTGGGTAACCGTTTTTCGGAAGTCTGCGTAGGGTTCTGTGCGGTGCGAAAAGGTTTAATAATTGGTTATTTTGGATCCCAAGCGGCTAAGCCGATCCGTTAACGGCCGTTGCTGAGCGTTGATACATGACTTAACGCAAGAGCCGAATCGGACGTTCGAGCAAAGCGCGGCGAAAGACTAATTTGAGCCCTTAACAGAAATGCTTGAGGGGCAGCGTGCCTAGGCTCAGGACTCATAGCCAAAAGATAACGAGTGCGGCGAGCGCGATTGCAGAG